>CAMGAZ010000182.1 GCA_946008205.1 uncultured Clostridium sp.
CCTCATTTATATCATATATAATATATTATATCAAAAATTATTTCGCATACAAAGCCGTTCTATTCATAGAAACAGAAATTTTATATTTATGCAATTCCATTAAAGTATTAGAGATTCTTGTCATTGCGCCATTGATTCCTCCATCCGGAGTTATTCCTCCAGCCCAACTATTTGCAAGCCGCACGTTATCTAATCCTTGAAAAATAAAATATCTATCAATATCTTTTTTAACATTTTTAAATATTTTATTCATATCTATAACTTTTACTCGTCCCTCTACTCTATCATTAACAATTAATATTTGTGCAGAATATCCTTGTTTATCACCAATTAATCCTTGCAAAGCCTTCATTGCGGCAATTTGTTTTACCATATTATTATAATCAGATATTAATTGATTATTTAAAGCTACGGTACTAGTTTCATTATAGTTCATTATATTCATATAATGAGTTACAAAATCTGCATTTTGATTAAGCAAGAGAGTAAGTAAAGGAGTAGAATCAACCATTCCAATTTTATCTACACCTATATTTTTTGCTGAAATGCCTAAAGATTTTTTTCCATCTTTAAAATTTATAGTTATATCTGCTTTTGCAATCCTATCATCAAACGTCCAGTCATATCCACCTTCAGTATTTTCAGATAGATTATATTTTCCCTTTAAAACTCGTCTTGAGAGATGATTTAGATTACCTGTCGAAAAGGTAACTGAAGCTCTATCAGTTTTTGTTACAGTTGTTAAATTTTCTTGAACCAAACTATCTGCCCAACTTTCATCAATTTTACTTAATGCTTCCATGCCAGAACCAATAGCAGATAAAAGAAAATTTTCTAATATTTCTGTTTTAGGGAAATTTGCTTTTTCTATTAAATTATTTATTTCGTCTAAATATTTCCAAAATTCAGAATCTTTAAAAATTCGTTTGCCTTCCAAATCTAAACTATTAAAAGCCGATTCAAAGTTTCGCGCCTGTTGCAATAGAGAAGAAGCTGTATTAACAGAAATGAATCCTTTATTTGCTTCTTTTGTTATATTATCTATCATACTTTGGAGTCTATTTTGTACGGTTGATAGTCTTACATATGATTTTCTATTGGTATTTATCTTGCGCGCGGACTTGAATTCCGGTCTTTCAACTCCACCTCCAGATTCCCACATGATAGGTATTAAGTTATCGTATTTAGCTAAAATCTTTTCTATGCGAACTCGCGCGCGTTCAACCTCTTTCTTTGAGATATATTTACTTTTCTTTTTTTTATATAATATAGCATTTAAGATTTGTTCTAAGCGTTTTAAATTTTTCGCGGAAATGCTAGAATTCTTAGGAATTTTCATTCTATTGCGCTGCGCTTTTAAGGCTTGAGATTCATCAGGTTTTTTACCAAAGCCTTTTTTATTGATACCGTACAGTATGTAATTAAGTTTATCATAATGGACATAATCACCAATTCCACTCATAGTAAACTCCTTTCACCTATAAAAAAAAGGAGGGATAAACCCTCCTTAATTTATTATTCAACTTCTGTATCGTCGCCAGTAAGCTTTTCGCTACCAAAATAGAATCCATCAGTATTTTCATTGTACTGATATCTCTTATAAGTTACTTCACCAGTTTCTGCGCCAACCTCAGCATCATAGTTATCATCTGCGCCCAGTATCTGGAGTGCTGCAAGCGTCTTCTGGCTTGCGCCCTTAACATAGCCTGGGAATGCATCAACCGTGAACTGGAAGGTACTTGGATCGCCACTTGAGGACATTGTAAACGTGAATGAGGTCTGAACCTTACCCTTAGGGATAATGATTTCTGCCGGTACGTCTACACCATCAAGTTCTCTTCTATAAAGAGTTGAACCCTCAATATAGAAATAACCTGCAAACTGGTCTGGAGTAATTTCTATTCTCATAGCATCTGTCATATACTTATGATAGTAGTCTATCATAATTCTATCACCCTTCTTAATAAGAGCGCTTGATACTACAGTACCTGTTTCTGTTACACTTGAACCTGCAATCTTAACCGCTGTACCAGACATTTCACCATTTTCATCTAACAGCATAATATAAACAGGTCTATCAACTTCGCCTGCTTGTGAGACATAAATAGAAGGGTCATTAGAAGTAAGTGTTACTTTACCATCTTCCGTAGCTATCAGTGCAACTGTTTCGTGACCAAATACTGCGTTAGCTTCAGTGTTATCAGCCTGGATTAAATTCGCACCGGTCAGGATAGCCATACCCACAGGGCTAATGAGAGCATCTGTGAATGTAAAGGTTACGTTCTTTTCACCTCGATTCTTCCTCTTACTTGCTAGGTAAGAGTGCCATTATCTGGCTACTACGGTTTTATATATATCCGTAGGCGAGACTATATCTTCATCCTGTATATCACAGGAGCCTTGCACTTTGAAACCGCTTGGTTTCTCACTCACTTGAGAGTTAGTCGTTGAACCTATCTTGTTTTAAACAATTTTCTTGTTGAGTAATTTTCTGTAAATTATCTAATTTATTATTTTTAGGATTATTGTCTATATGATCTATAACAAAACCTTCTAAATTAAAATCGTTATTAAAAGTACAATACACCATTCTGTGTAAATAATAGTGTTTTTTATCATTTAATTTTACTCTTTGATATTTTTGAAAATCATCTATCTTTAATAATCTATTGGTTTTAATATTTCTTACTCGTCCACAAGAAGAAACTTTATATAAATTATTTAAAGGAAAAACTTTCCATTTTTCTCCCGGAAGATTTTTTTCAAAATACTTAGGAGTAACTTTTCTACTACTATTAACATTATGATGCTGATTATGTTCTTTTACATTTGTCCATTCAAGATTTTCTACATTATTATTTAATCTATTTCCATCTTTATGATGAACAATATCATAATTATTGGGATTTTCTAAAAAATACTCTGCTACCAATCTATGAGCATATACCATTTTAAATAATTTTTTCCCAGATTTACTTCTTCTTTCTTGAAGAGCTAATGCATAAGTTTTATAACCAACATTATCAATTTTTCCTTTTAAAAAACGATTAACTTTTTTACTATATAAATCTCCATTGGAATAAATTAAATAATTTTCATCTTCTTTTAAAGGTTTAAAAGCAAGATTTGGCTGCTGATTGTCTGTCATAATTTTCTCCTTTTTTTTATTATAACAAATTTCCCAGCAATTCACAAGGTTTTTCTTAATCAAGTTGCCTCGATTCGTGAGCTAGCGAATTAGCAATCCCACGCGATTAATCTAGAGTTACCACGTCCGCCCTGGGCATAAGTGGTTGTAGACTCGCCCGTAAGTTCGGAAGTGGTTACTGTATCAAAATAAATAACTGGTTCGCCCTTTTTGAATACATGATTACCTATTTTTATATTCGCAAGAGCCTTAAAACATACATCAACGCATTCGCGTACGCCTAAACGCATAGATATACCTCCTAAAAAATTTTTTTAATTTATGTAATATCTTTCATCCAATCGTCTACCGGTTGTTCTGGAGAGCCGCCCGCTAGACGTATCTTAAGATCTATATTCCATGCCATGTTTAAATTAAATCTTTCAAAAACTTCATATAAAGTAGGTAACGTCCATTTACAAATCTCCAGAGGATTAATATGTAAGCCTACAGACAGAATTGAAATGTAACGCGCCAAAACAGATTCTTGAGAAGAACCTTTTTGAGCCGCAACTTTCTGTTTACCTCTTTTTATTTTTTCCGCTATTTCTGCGGCTTTTCTATTTGCAGGATTATAAATTTTCTCAGCACCAAATATTTTATAGGTCTGAAAAATTTCCCTTAATTTTTCTTGTAATATTTCAAATTTAGCGTCATCTATAAGAACAGAATGTTTAGTTTCAACTTAGTTAGTAATTAAACGGC
>CAMGAZ010000183.1 GCA_946008205.1 uncultured Clostridium sp.
AAGTTATGTATAACGACATAATAAAAACAGATATTAGTGTAAAAACGAAGCAAACTTCAATACCAGTATTCATAATTACTTTTACTCTATTGTTAAAATCAAAAAGTGATTTAAAAAATTTTTTAAGCATAGCAAAAAACTCCTATTATATATTCATAATAATATATTAACATAAAACTAATAATAAATATAGTGGAAATATATTGAAAAAATTTAAAACAGTAATATATACATTCTAAAAAACTATAAAATACTGCAAAATTGGTGAGAGCATAAAAAAAGGAAATTCTCTACGAATTTCCTCTCAATAAAAAACTGTGCACAATTTTTTATTCTATGCATTCATCGCATTTAATTTTTTTGATAATAAAGACTTTTTTCTAGCAGCTGTGTTTTTAACTATAACACCCTTTGTACAAGCTTGATCTATTTTCTTTGTTGCTTCAGCTAATAATTTCTTTGCTTCTTCAACATTCCCAGCTTCAACAGCTTGTTCAAACTTTTTAACAGCTGATTTATATCCAGATTTAATCATATTATTTCTTGCAGTTTTCTTTTCAATTACGTTTACACGTTTAATTGCAGATTTGATATTTGGCATGTTTATTTGCACCTCCCTTTGAGTTCGTTATTATAACGCCTACTATTCTACCATGAAATTGGAAATTTTGCAAGAAGTATAAGAAAAAAGTTTTATAATATGCCCAAAATATTGCTAATATATCTAACTCTACATAAAAATAGAAAATAAAGAATATCAATTTTAAAAGATGATATCGGCACCAACAAGTACAATTTCTATTTTTAAATTGCACATAATGTTGAATTTTAAAATAATTTGGAGATGGAATTTTCTTGATTTATAAGTACTATCATTATATAATTACAACAACATATTTTAGATAGATTTACTTTAATTTTATCTGTTTTATTTAAATCTAAATTAAAAATCCAAGAAATATTAAATAAATTTGATTATAAGGAGGACATATACAAGATTAAATGTTATCAAAAGTAAATAGTATAGCGCTCAGAGGGCTAGAGGGCTACTTAATTGAAGTGCAAGTAGATATATCAAGTGGAATACCATGTTGGGAAATAGTTGGACTTCCAGACATTAGTGTTAAAGAAGCAAAAGAAAGAGTAAAATCAGCAATTAAGAAATCAAAATTTGAATATCAAAGTAGAACAATTGTACTAAATTTGGCCCCAGCTGATTTAAGAAAGGAGGGAACGTACTTTGACTTACCAATAGCAATTGGAATATTGATAAACATGGGATATATTACAGCAATAGACCCAGATACTGCCTTTATAGGGGAATTATCACTGGATGGAAGTATAAATAAGGTTAATGGAGTTCTCCCAATATGCATAGAGGCAAAAAAACTAGGAATTAAAAAAATTATAATACCTGAAGAAAATGTTGAAGAAGGAGCACTTGTCAGCGAAATTGAAATAATAGGTATAAATAGTATTACACAGTTAGTAAATTATATGAATGGAGCAATTAAACTTAGAACTCGAAACAGGAAATGTGTGAGAATACAAAAGGATACGGCTTTAGAACTTGACTTTGCAGATGTTAAAGGACAAGAAAATATAAAAAGAGCATTAGAGGTTGCTGCAGCAGGAAACCACAATTGTTTGCTAATAGGAAGCCCTGGCTCTGGTAAGACAATGATGGCTAAGAGAATTCCGTCGATATTACCAGACTTAACCTTTGAAGAAGCGCTGGAAATCAGCAAAATATATAGTATATCCGGAAAATTACCTAAAGATGGACCAATAATTCTAAATAGACAATATAGAGCTCCACACTATACAATTACTCCAATAGCCTTAATAGGGGGAGGGAAAAACCCTCAACCGGGAGAAGTAAGCCTCGCACATAATGGGATACTATTTTTAGATGAATTGCCACAATTTAATAAGTCAACTATAGACTTACTAAGAGGACCACTAGAAGATGGAATTGTAACAATAAATAGAATGAATGGAAGTGTGGTATATCCATGCAATTTTATGTTTGTTGTAGCAATGAACCCATGCCCTTGCGGTTATTTTGGCTCAAAGGAAAAAGAATGTACGTGCAGTGAAAAAGAAATATCAAGATATATGAAAAAAATAAGCGGACCACTGCTAGATAGAATAGACATACAAGTTGAAGTTAGTACAGTAGAATATGATAAATTGCAATCAAAGAAAAAGGAAGAAAAATCTTCTTGCATAAAAGAGAGAGTTAACAAAGCGAGAAAGATACAAATAGAAAGATATAAAGAGTTTGGAATATCCTCCAATTCCGCATTAACTCCTAATTTAATGGAAAAATTTTGTAGACTAAGTAGTGATGCTGAACACTTGTTGCAGATGGCTTTTAAAAGACTAGGTTTGAGCGCAAGAGCTTACACTAGACTAATAAAAGTTGCCAGAACTATAGCTGATTTGGAAAATTCTCAAAATATAGAGAGTAAACATATAGCCGAAGCAGTACAGTATAGAAGCTTAGACAGAAAATATTGGAAGAACTAGGAGGTATAAACATAGAAAAAATACAATATTATCAAGAACGATATCCAAAAAAATTATTGAAAATTAAAAATTTTCCCCAGCAATTATATTGTATGGGAAATGTAGAATTATTAAATCATGATAAAATAGTTGCCATAGTAGGGTCAAGAGACTGCACTGAGTACGGACGAAAATATGCCCAGTTATTCGCCAAAGAACTGGCAAAGAAAAATATAACGATAATCAGTGGTTTAGCTCTAGGAATAGATGCAGCTGCTCATTGCGGATCAATGAATGAACAAGGTAAAACTATAGCGGTTTTAGGAGGAGGATTAAAAGATATTTATCCTAAAGAAAATTTATGGCTATACAATGAGATTCTAAATGGAGGGGGATGTGTAATAACCGAATATCAAGAGAATGAAGAAACCCAAAAATCAAATTTTCCTAAGAGAAACAGAATAATCAGTGGAATTGCTGATGCTGTATTAGTTATAGAGGCTTCATATAGAAGCGGAAGTAGAATAACAGCAAAATATGCAATGGAACAAGGAAAAAAAGTTTATTGTATTCCAATTAATTTGGATTATAAAAACAGTTCTGGAATAACTGAACTGATAAGAGAGGGGGCTAAAATAGTGATTTCTTCAAGAGAACTGATATTAGATTTATATGCAAACAATAGCAAAAGAAGCGATTTAAACATTGTCCCAACAGGCAAAATACCAGATAAATATATGGAACTATATAAAATCTTAATTGATGCAAAGTCATCAGAAGAATTAGCAGCGAGTTTGAATAAAAGTATTGATGAAATTAATTCTATATTGACCATAATGGAAATAGAAGGCTACATAGAAAGGATGGCAGGCAATTACTTCAGAAGGAAGGAGAAAAATGTATAAAAATCAAGAGATAGGAAAAATCGGAGAAAATCTTGCTACAAAATACTTATCTGGAATAGGATATAAGATATTAGAAAGAAATTTTTCGTGTATGCAAGGAGAAATAGATATAGTAGCACATACAGGAAAAGAATTAGTACTTGTCGAAGTAAAAACGAGAACTAGCTTGTGCTATGGAAGACCAGCGGAGGCAGTTACTGCAGTTAAGCAAAAACATATTGAGAAAGCAGCAAAATACTATGTTTACAAAAAGCATTTAGAAAAAGAGTATATAAGATATGATATTGTAGAAGTATATATTGACAAAAATAAATATGAGATAAATCATATAAGGCAAGTAATGTAAGACTCTATATTATTAAATGCTACTTATTACTTCTGCCACATTATGGCAAAGGATGAACATATTTACAAAAATATAGGTTTAAAATAGATATGTCACATGTAAATTGAAAATAAAATATTGAAAGAG
>CAMGAZ010000184.1 GCA_946008205.1 uncultured Clostridium sp.
CTCCCTCACCTGACCGCGGTTATGGTTGTGTGGTTGTGTTTGACGAGCCCATCTGTATGAACCGGAGAGGCATAGCATAGGATGTAAACGATATAATTGAAACACTGAAAGCGATTGTATAAACAGTCGCTTTTATTGTATAGATATACACAGTGCCCGGGCACTTTCGTGGCATTGTGATTTAAATAACAATTAAAAAGGGATTGACAAATACCGCCAGCGGGTGTATAATTAGAGTAGATAAAGAGAAGGAGGCCACAAAGATGATTAAGTTAGAGGAAAGATATTGGGAACTGCGTGAAGCGATGGACAGAGCAGAGGACAGGCATGACTATAAGGCATATATCGAAGCCGAAGAAGAGTATATCTGTTTTTGTACTTCTATTCTTGAAGAGATAATGGAAGAACATTCTGACGTTTTAAAAAAAATAAAAAATATTTGAAAAAGGATTAAAAAAAATATTTTGATAGTATATAATAAAAATACAGTAAAAGAAATAAAAGGAGAACAAAAAAATGAAATATTATTGTGCAATTTATACAGATAAATATGATAAAAAAATTCAAAAACTTTATGCAAAAAATAAAAGGTCTTTTAGAAATCTAAAAAACTTTGAAAGGTTTTTTCCAACACCATCTTTTTTAGAATTAAGTCAAATTGAAATTATAAGTTTTTTAGAATATTATATTAGAAAATTTTTACAGAAAAAAATAATCAAAATAAATTCCTAAAATAGATTGACTTTTTAGTCAGACTTTGCCCGGGAGTTTTTGGGAAAAATAGTCTCCCCTTTTATTATAACATATGACATCGCGCGAGTCAAGGGGAAATTTCAAAAAAAATAAAAAAATTTTTTTGCAAAAAAGTATTGACTTTTTAGGTGATATGGTTTATAATAATAAATGTCAGGTGGAGGTAATCCAAAGACAAAGAACATTGAAAAATAAATAAAAAAGTGCTTGACTTTTTCAGAAAAGTCTGATATAATAAAGATACAGAAAAGGAAAAGGGAAGAAAAATCCCAAAAAAACTTTTCAAAAAAAATAAAAAAAAAGACTTGACAAACAAAGTCGAAAGTGATATAATAAAGATGTCAAAGGGAGAGAATAACTCCCTAAGATATAAAAAAAATAGGGTTGCGACCAACGCAAAGTCGAAAGACAGAAAGAAAGGTTTACTATGACTAACAGAGAATTCTACAACGCTATCGCTAATGGAACAATGAACGATGAAGTCAAGGCTTTTGCTGAGGAGGCAATTACAAAGATGGATGAACGCAATGCAAAGCGTAGCTCCAAGCCGTCTAAGACTTCTATTGAAAATGCACCTATTAAGGAAAGTATTATAGAATTTATTTCCAATAGAAACGAATTCTGCATAGCAGGTGCCATTGCTGAGGCTCTTGAAATTTCTACGCAGAAAGCAAGTGCTCTTTGTAGACAGTTGGCTTCCGATGGTAAGTTGGTAGAAAAAGAGGTTAAGGTTCCTAAACAGGGAAAGCGTAAGGCATATGGAATTGAGGAAGTTGAGTAAATAAAAGGGGAGGAAACTCTCCTCCCTTTTTCTCATCGAGTTAGTCGGTGCTAACTGGCGCCGGGCGGTTAGCGTGTGCTAACTAAAAAAATTTGACTTTTGGATAAATTTATGTTATAATAGTAATAGATAAAAAGGAAAAAGAATATAAAAAGGAAATAAAAAAAGTGTTGACAAACTAAAAATAGTGTGCTATAATAATACTGTAATAAGGAAAGGGAGGTAGCATATATGGCAACTTCAAATAAAAAATTAAACGATGAATTGAGAAATAAGTATCTTGAAGTGTTGAAAACTTTTTTTGATGAAAGTGGTGAGGAGGTTTTGGTTACAGGCACAAATGAAATTTGCCTCCCTTGCGTTGATAGTGAACAGAATGATAAATTTATTCAAATTGTGGTAAAAGTTCCCACAGGTTCACGAGATGGTGATGCTTTTGATGGTTATAGTTTAGCAGAGGATTTTAAGATTAAACAGGACTTGAAAACACAGAAAAAGAAAGAGGATGAAGAAAAAAAGAAAAAGAAAATTGAAAAAGATAAAAGATTAAGAGAAGAAAAAAAGAAACTCAAAGAACAGGGAGAATAAATTTCTCCCTTTTCAAAAAAAATACTTGACAAACCGCGCCAACTGAGGTATAATAAATATAGAAAGAACGAAAGGAATAGATAAAATGGAATTTAAGAGAGAATTTATAGAAATGTTTAAAGACGATTATAAATATGTTGGTAAGTATGTAGTAAAGCCATTTTCTTTTGCTTGGTGGGCAATTAATATTGGTCAGGGTTTGCTTGGTGTAATTGGTTTTTATATTTTTTATATTCTTATGTGGGTTGCGTTGGGTTGATATCCAACGCTTTTTTTAGTTGTGAGTTAGCCATTGCTAACTGACGTCCGGGCGCCGATTGTGAAAAAAAATATCATAATTTTTTTGGAAAAAAGTATTGACAATTTTTGATTTATGGTTTATAATAAGTATGTAAGTTAAGGAAAGAAAGGAGAACTAAAAATGAAAACAATCACTTGGAAAGAAGCAGTTGCTACGATGGACGGAATGGCTTTTATTATCGCAGATTTTAGCGATGTACTTGAAATGAAAGTTGAAGATGTTGAAGAAGTGGCTCGTTCTGCATTTGAAAAATACTGTGAATTAGAAGGAATAGAAGCAATAGAGGTAGAATAAAATGTTAATAAGTTATATAATCTTTAATATCTTAAATGTAATTATTCAGACTGTAAAATCCATTGTAACAATCAAATGTAACAAATGGGTTGCGTCAGTTGTAAATGCCGTTGCTTATGGTCTTTATACTTATATTGTAGTATTGACTACAAGCGATTTGGATTTATGGTTTAAGATTGTTGTTACTGCATTAAGTAATTTAGTTGGTGTATTTATTGTAAAACATTTTGAAGAAAAGAAGAGAAAAAGTCAGTTGTGGAAAGTTGAATTTACTGTGAATGGTGTTTTAACTAACACAATAGATGAACTTTTAAAACTTGCGAAAGTACCACATAATTATATTGAAAAAGTTGGTAAATATACAATTTTTAATGCTTACTGCGCAACACAAAAAGAGAGTGAAAGTGTAAAAGAAATTGTAAATAAATATAATGCAAAGTATTTTGTAAGTGAAACAAAAATTTTATAAAAGAGGAGAAAAAAGAAAAATGAAACAGTACATTGTAACAACAGACAAAGGAAATACTTTTACAATTCGTGCCAATAATCAGTATGAAGCAAAACAAAGAACATATTTATGTAATGAAAAAATAAGAAGTATTCAAGGCGTTACAAAGTCAGGAAAATTACAGAAAAAAATTATTTATTAAAGAGGGTTGACTTCCCTCTTTTTTGTGCCCGGGCGCGAAGTTAGAGGTGGCTAACTTCAAAAAATTTTTTTGAAAAAAGGGTTGACAAAATCTTTTTTATGGTTTATAATAAGTGTGTAAGGTAAAGAAAACGAGGTAAACAAAATGTTTGAAAATGAAAAAGTAATTGTTCTTGACACTGAAACCACAAATTCGATTGATGACCCCATTGCTTATGATATTGGCTTTGCTGTTATTGATATAAATGGAAAAGTTTATGAGGCTCACTCTTATGTTGTAGCTGATGTATTTCTTGATGAAGAATTAATGGCAAGTGCTTTTTTTGCTGATAAAATCCCTCAGTATTGGGAAGATATTAAAAATGGAAATCGTAAATTGCGTAAACTTAAAACAATTAAATATATTCTTGCTGATGTGTGTAAACAGTATGGAATTAAAAAAATTGTTGATAATAATTCAAGATTTGATTATATAAGTCTTGAACTCTCTAAA
>CAMGAZ010000185.1 GCA_946008205.1 uncultured Clostridium sp.
AGTAAAAAAAGTTACAACTTAATTTTAATTTGTTTTTCCTTCGTTTTAGTTTTTGAATATAGAAAACAAAAATAAGCAATTAATTTCATTCTTAATTACTTATTTAATATTTTAATATTTGATTTCTTACTACTATTTCATCATCACTATCAAAACCTTCATTTTTTTCTGTTACCTTTGGTTTCTTTTTCTTTCCAAAAGTATTATTTCTTTGAATATGATACTGTCCATCCTCTATTATTGTAAAATTAGTATTTTTTTCATCTACTTTTATATATTCATTTTCTTTTTTATTAATATCATATTGTACATTGTTATGTTCGTGAGGTTGATAAAATGTTTCTGTATATAGTTTATTTTGATGTAATCCGCGCTCTTCCTCAGCTATATAATTTTGAATTTTTTCTCTTTGAATTTTTGAGAATTTTTCAATTGGATATTCTAAGTATTTATATTGCCATATTGCCATTCTATCTTCACTAGAATAATTTGAAACCATTAAATCATCGCAATTGTATTCTGCTAGAAATTCTACATTTTCTATGCTTATAGTAATGTTTGTCCAGTTTATCTTATCATATTTTTTGCATTGATTTTTTAATTTTTTTATTAATTCATATAACTGATTAGTTAGCCTTATATATTCATCTTCATTTAAATTAAATTTATGAGGTATTTGATACACATTAATTGGATTCTTTTTTATTATACTTTTGGGAAAATAGTAAAAAAACATTTCTCCTGTTTCTTCACCATTCTCCCTTTGTATGACTGAAGCATATAAATATATACTCTCCCACTTTTCTGGTATCATGTAAAAAAGACATTTTCTTATCTCAGAGTATAACTCTTTTATAGTCTTAACTACTGGCATATATTCTCCCTTATTTTTTCTCTATATATTATTTATACACTATTTGTTTAGTAATATGCTTTCTCCTGTCATTTCTTCTGGTTTTGTTAATCCCATTATATCTAACATAGTTGGTGCTAAATCTGCTAATTTTCCTTCCTTCATTTTAGCATTATCCATTCCTACTAATATTAATGGAACAGGATTTGTTGTATGTGCTGTATGTGGCTCCCCTGTTTTGTAATCTATCATTTGCTCACAGTTTCCATGGTCAGCAGTAATTATTAAAACTCCGTATTGTGCATTTACTGCTTCCACAACTTTTCCAACACATTCGTCTATTGTCTCTACAGCTTTTATTGCAGCATCCAAATTTCCTGTATGTCCTACCATGTCTGGATTAGCATAATTTAATATTATTGAATCGTATTTTTTAGAATTTATTGCCTCTACTACCTTTTCAGTAACTTCCGGTGCACTCATTTCTGGTTGCATATCGTATGTTTCAACTTTTGGTGAAGGCACCAATATTCTATCTTCTCCAGGATATTGTTTTTCTTGGCCTCCATTGAAGAAGAACGTTACGTGTGCGTATTTCTCTGTTTCAGCAATACGTAATTGAGTTAATCCATTATTGCTTATATATTCTCCAAAAGTATTTTTTAAGTGTTCCTTTTTAAATGCTATTTCTACATTTGTTAATGTTTCATCATATGGAGTCATGCATACAAATCATAAGTCTAAATATTTTCTAGTTTCGAATTCGTTAAATTCTGCATCCACTAATGTTCTGGTTATTTCTCTTGCTCTGTCTGGTCTGAAGTTGAAGAATATTACAGAATCATGTGGTTCGATCTTTGCAACTGGTGTTTCTCCATTGCAGATTACAGTTGGTTCAATGAATTCATCAAAAGTTTCTTTTTGATATGATGCTTCAACAGCTTGAATTGCAGATGTAGCCTTTAATCCAACTCCATTTACCATTGCATCATAAGCTTTTTGAACTCTTTGCCATCTTTTATCTCTATCCATTGCATAGAATCTTCCAGATATTGTTGCAATCTTTCCGATTCCTTTTTCTTTCATTTTTTCCTCTAATTTTGCAATATATCCTTCTCCAGATGCTGGTGGTGTGTCTCTTCCATCCATAAAGCAATGTACATATACATTTTCAAAATCTTTTCTTTTAGCTAGTTCTAATAAACCATATAAGTGACGTATGTGACTATGAACGCCACCATCTGATAGTAATCCCATTATGTGTAATTTTGAATTATACTTTTTACAGTTTTCTATTGCTTTATTAAATTCTGGAATACTGAAGAAATCTCCATCTTCTATAGATTTTGTTATTTTCGTTAGCTCTTGATAAACAATCCTTCCAGCTCCGATATTTGTATGACCTACTTCTGAATTTCCCATTTGTCCATCTGGTAATCCTACATTTAAGCCACTAGCAAATATTCTTGTTGTTGGGCATGTTTTCATTAATTTATCTATATTAGGAGTCTTAGCTAATTTAACTGCGTTTCCTTGTTCTTTTTCATTAATTCCAAAACCATCCAATATCATTAGCATTGTTAATTTATCTTTCATTTTTTTATTACCTTCCTTATTGTCTTAATGTCTATTTATTATAATTAACTATTTTTCCAAATTCATCTACTTTTAGGCTAGCTCCGCCAACTAAAGCTCCATCAATATCAGATGTCTCAAATAGTTCTTTTGCATTTGCTGATTTTACACTTCCGCCATATTGTATTATTACTTCTTCTGCTACTTCTTTTCCATATATTGTTGCTATTTTATTTCTTATTGCCTTTATGCTGTTATTTGCATCTTCTGAAGTTGCTGTTTTACCTGTTCCTATTGCCCAAATTGGCTCATAAGCAATTATAGTATTTTTTACTTGCTCATTGGTTAATCCTTCTAAATCTAATTCTACTTGCTTCGTTATTATCTCTTCTGTCTGTCCTGCTTCTCTTTGCTCTAGAGTTTCTCCAACACATACTATTGGTTTTAATTCATTTGCAAAAGCTGCTTTTATTTTTTTATTTACAGTTTCATCTGTTTCTGCAAAATAAGCTCTTCTCTCCGAATGTCCTATTATTACATATTCCACTCCAATTGATTTTAGCATTTGTCCAGAAACTTCTCCTGTATAAGCTCCTTTTTCTTCCCAATGCATATTTTCTGCACCTATGTGAATATTAGTTCCTTCTGCAGTATGCCATGCATAGAACAAATCTGTATATGGTACGCAAAGTATTACTTCATTTTCAGAATCTTTTACAAGTGGTGCTAATCCTTCAATAAAACTTACTGTATCGCCAGGAAGCATATTCATTTTCCAATTTCCTGCAATTACTTTTCTTCTCATAACTACCTCCAAATAATTTAAAATTTCATACCATTAGTAATTGTATTATTTATCTAATAAGCATTCTACTCCTGGAAGTTTCTTTCCTTCTAAGAATTCTAGTGAAGCTCCTCCACCTGTAGAAATGTGAGTGAATTTATTTCCTATTCCTAATTTCTCAATAGCTGCTGCTGAATCTCCTCCACCTATTATTGTTGTTACACCTTCTAGGTTTCCTAAATATTGTGCAACACTATTTGTTCCTTTTGCAAATTGGTCAAATTCAAATAGTCCAAGAGGTCCATTCCAAATAACTGTTTTAGCCTTTGATAATTCTTCTTCATACATTTTTATTGTCTCTTCTCCTATATCAAAGCCTTCCCAACCGTCTGGTATTTCTGTATATTTTACAGTTTTGCTTTCTGTATCTGCACTAAATTCCTTTCCTACTCTTGTATCTACTGGTAGCATTAACTTAACTCCTTTTGCTTTTGCTTTCTCCATTAAACCTTTTGCTAAGTCTAATTTATCTAGCTCACAAATAGAATTTCCTACATTATATCCCATTGCTTTAAAGAATGTATAAGCCATTCCTCCACCAATCATTAATGTATTTACTTTTT
>CAMGAZ010000186.1 GCA_946008205.1 uncultured Clostridium sp.
ATTCCATTGTGAAATGCTTCTACATCTTCATTTGATTTATATTTTATAACAATTTTTTCACCATCGTAAGAGAATTTTATATGGTCGAAAACGATATTTCCTTCTACTTTAGCAGGGTCTAAGTATTTAACTATTTCTTTTTGGTCATCCATTTCTGGCTCTTTTAGAAATTCCACAACTCTTTCAGATGCAGCTGCTGTTGATTGTAAGTTTGTCATTCCTTGAGCTATTTGTGATAGAGGGCCTGTAAATAATCTTACATACACCATAAATGCAACTATAACACCAAATGAAATTTGACCATTCATTGTTAAAAGAGCACCAACTACACATATGGCAACATAGCTAAAGTTTCCAATAAAGCTCATTATAGGTTGATTTAAGCCAGATAAGAATCTACTTTTCTTATTGCATTCATATACACTTTGGTTTAACTTATCAAAAGTGTCTGATGCTTCTTTATAGCCATTATAAGCTTTTACTATATTATGGTTAGAATAAACTTCTTCTATATGTCCGTTTAATTTACCTAGTTCAACTTGTCTTGCAGTGAAGTATTTTTGCGATTTATGCATAATTATAAACATTGCAACAAATCCTGCAAGGGAAGATAGTATTCCTGTTATTGCTAAAATCCAGTTGGTATAGAACATCATTACAATAGAACCTAAAAACAAAGTAATAGCTCCAACTAATGCTCCCAAACTTTGGCTCAAAGACATTGCTATTGTATCAACATCATTAGTTACTCTCGATAAAATATCACCATAACTATGAGTATCAAAATATCTAAGAGGTAGCTTGTTTATCTTTTCTGATATTTGTGTACGTAAGCTTTTGGCAAATTTGTTTGCCACAGTAGCCATTATAATACCTTGCAAAAAGTCGAACAATGCACTCACAAGATATATAACAACCAAAAATATTGTTATTGACTTTATTGCATCAAAATTCATACCAGTTAACAAACCTTTGGTAATTTCGTCTGTTAAATCACTTAGCCTATTAGGACCAATTATTGTTAGAATTGAGCTAAAACTTGATAATATTAAAGCAACTACAATTAAAGGGAATAATTTATTCAAATAATGAACTAAATTACGTATTGCTGTTTTAAAATCCTTTGGCTTTTCAGCAACTCTATTAGGACCCATATTACGTGGCTTTCTCTTGTAATTTTCATCATTACCCATTTTCTAATTCCTCCTTTGACAATTGCGAGTATGCTATTTCTTGATATACTTTGCAATTTTGTAGTAACTCTTTATGAGTCCCCATGCCGACACATTCTCCGTTTTCTAATACAATTATTTTATCAGCATTTAAAATAGTGCCAATTCTTTGAGCAACGATGATATTTGTAGAATCTTTAGTATATTGTTTTAATTGCTCTCTTAAGGTAAAATCTGTTTTATAGTCTAAGGCACTGAATGAATCATCAAATATGTATATTTCTGGGTCTCTTGCTATGGCTCTAGCAATGGCTAACCTTTGCTTTTGACCACCTGAAATATTAGTTCCACCTCTAGCAATATGAGATTCATAAGTCTCAGGCATTTTTTCAACGAACTCTTTAGCTTGTGCAATTTCAACAGCTTTTGCTATTTTGTCATTAGATATTTCACCTTTTCCGTTTTCACCATATGAAACATTGTAATTTACAGAGCCACTAAACATTACAGCTTTTTGTGGGACATAGCCTAATTTGTTGTTTAAAATTTCTTGCTTATAGTCTTTTACATTAACTCCGTCAACCAAAACTTCGCCTTCAGTTGCATCATAAAATCTTGGAATTAAATTAACTAAAGTTGTTTTACCTGAACCAGTAGAACCTATAATGGCAACAGTTTCACCTTTTTTAGCTGTGAATGATATATTTTTTAAAATATATTCATCACCATCAGGATACTTAAATGAAACATTTTTGAATTCTACTTCACCTTTTTTATTATCTGGAGTTTTTTCTGCTTTTCCATCTTTAATTGAAGAATCAGTATTTAATACTTCATTAATTCTTCCAGCAGATACCTGAGCTCTAGGATACATTATAAAAATCATAGCAAGCATTAAGAATGACATTATAACTTGCATTGCATAACTTGAGAAAACAATCATATCTGAGAAAAGAGGAAGTTTATCCATCATGCTGGCAGATTCTATTAAGTGGCTACCAACAAAGTAAATTGCAAGTGTTAATGTATTCATTACAAGATACATAACAGGAGACATTGCAGACATAGCTCTTTGATTAAACATTTGAGTGTCCGTCAATTCTTTGTTACCAACTTCAAACTTATCCTCTTGATATTTTTCTGCATTAAAAGCTCTAACTACTCTAATACCTGTCAAGTTCTCACGAGTTAAGCTATTGATATTATCAATTAGTTTTTGAACTCTTTTAAATCTAGGCAAAACGAGAATCATTAAAGCTACAACGCAAGTAAGCAAAACAAGAACTGCAACTCCTGTAATAGCACTCCATTGCCAGCTTTTATTTAATATTTTAAAAATAGCCCATGCTGCAGTAATAGGGGCTTTAATCAAAAGTTGTAAGCCCATAGAAATAAACATTTGTATATTGGTAATATCATTTGTAGTCCTCGTAATTAAACTACTGGTAGAAAACTTTTTAATTTCTTCCATACCAAAGTTTTCAACTTTTTCAAATAATTTCTTCCTTAAATGTAAAGAGAAAGATGCTGAAACTAAAGATGATAGATAACCAACGAAAACTGCAGAAGCTAGGCTCGCTCCAGCACAAGCTAACATATATCCACCTTGCTTTAAAACATCGGACATCGTACTTCCCTCAGTTTGAACAAGTTTTGTTATTTCAGACATATAATCTGGAATTTTTAAATCTAACCAAACTTGGAACATTATTAATATTAAAGATACAAATATTAATAACCAATCTTTTTTTGTAAAGGTTTTAAATAATTTTAACATTGTTTTTTTCCTTTTTATGTATTTAGATTTTTATAAAATGGGATGTATCTATAAACCTAATCATCATTCCTTCTATTTAACATTAGTATTAATCTAAGCAAATTTAATATAGAAGATAGTAAGCCTGCTATGTATGTCATTGCAGCAGCACTAAGAACTTTAGTAATTCCTTTTTCTTCATCCTCGTAAACAAGAGTTAATTCCTCTAGCTGCTTGTGAGCTCGCTTAGATGCATCTAATTCTACAGGAAGAGTTACTAGTTGGAATAGCACTGTAGCCAATAAAATTAAAATAGATAACTTTAAGTAGCCAGTTAATCCCCCTATTAAAGAAACTATTAAGCCAAAGTATCCTAAATAAGATATGAAGTTAACAACAGGAACTAATGCTGACCTAATTTTAAAAAATACATAACCATCTTTATCTTGAATAGCATGACCACATTCATGTGCTGCAACTGCTGCAGAAGCAATAGAATTGCCATTATAAACATCTGTAGATAACTTTATAATTTTCTTTGATGGATCATAATGATCTGTTAAATTACCTGAAGTTTCAAATATTTGTATTTGAGATAATCCATTTGCATCTAATATTCTGCGAGCGATATCTCTACCTGTGTAACCAGTAGAATTGTTTACTTTTCTATATTTAGAATATGCTGAATCTATCTTGATTTGTGCAAAAATTACTAACATGAAGCCAATAAGTATTAACAATACTGTAATTGGAGTATCAAACCTAATAAGCCAATAATCCATAAATTTTCCTCCTTAATTTTTTTTTTGGTTTAAATAATTAACTGCAATATTATCTATAACTTAAATTAAAGTTTAAAAAACTAAAACAGAAATCCCAAA
>CAMGAZ010000187.1 GCA_946008205.1 uncultured Clostridium sp.
GTGCAATTATTGTGATGATTATAGTAATAGGCATTATTTTAGGATTATTAGTTTGGCTAATATCTACTCTTATATCAGAAGGTTCAAATCTATTAGACAATTTAGGAACTTATTTTACAAACGCTAGTAATTTTATTCAAGAGTTCTTGGGTAGTGAAAATTTAAAAAAGTTAAATATACCAGGCAATGTCATTTCAACAATCGAAAAGTCTGCTACAGAATTGCTAAATACAATAATTTCATGGCTAAATTCTTTTTTGAAAGGTGTGTTAGAATGGTTAACATCTATTCCAACGATAGGCGTTTACTTTGTAATAACTTTTTTATCACTATATTTTATCTGTACAGATAAAGTATATATGATAGACCAAGTAGAGCATCATTTGCCAGAGATATGGGTTAGAAAATTGTATAAGCATTTAAAAGGAATTATATCTGTATTGGCAAATAATTTGCAGCCATAAGCGGTACTTATATTAATATCATTTGCTATATCATTAATTGGACTATACATTTTCAAATTTGCTGGATTAAAAATTCCATATCCACTGTTATATGCATTAGGAATTGCTTTTGTTGATGCACTTCCAATATTCGGCTCGGGGAGTGTTATGGTTCCATGGTCAATCATTTCAGCCTGTAACGGAGATGTAACACTAGCAATATGTGTTTTATCTTTATGGATTTTTATGTCCATAGTTAGACAATTTATAGAGCCGAGAATTGTAGGCAAGCATATAGGAATTCATCCAATATTTACATTAATTGCTATGTATACAGGTTTTAAATTTTCAGGAGTAATTGGATTATTTATAGGGCCAATAGTTCTTATAATTCTAAAAAATTTATTTGGAAACATGCTTGATAAAGGTGTTATAAAATCTATATTTTTAAGAGATTATTCATAAAACAAGAAAGTCCTTCATAGTATTTAATAACTATAAAGGGCTTTTGGGAGGCAAGTATGTATATTCGTAATTTTAAAGTGAATGGAAAGATGATTTTTAAATTTGTTTTTATAATATTATTTATATTAATTTTTGTAATGTTTTCTATTGGAGTATATAATATTTTTAAGGATAGGGAACATGTAATATCTGATAATGACGATATATCTAACAAAAAGGTTAATGTCATATCAGCTAATAATTATACAAATGTATTAAAAGAAGTACATAATGATCTAAATTCATATTTAGGAACAAAAATAAAGTTTACAGGGTTCGTATATAGATTATATGACTTTTCAGATGATCAATTTGTTTTAGGTAGGCAAATGATAATTTCTTCAGACATGCAAGCAGTAGTTGTAGGCTTCTTATGCCATTTAAATGGAGCAAATAAATATCAAGATGGATGTTGGGTAGAAATAGAAGGAACAATTACTAGAGGTGATTATCATGGAGAAATTCCTGTTATTGAGATTGAAGAAATAAGAGAAGTGAAAAACCCATCTGACGAATATGTTTACCCTCCAGATGAAAACTATATACCAACATCAGCAAATTTATAAATTTTAATAAATCTATTGACAAAATTTTACTATATAGTCTATAATATAGAAAAAGAATTAAGAGAACCCTGGCTATAACGGGACTGAAAAAAGAATTAAGAGAACCCTGGCTATAACGGGACTGAAAAAAGAATTAAGAATACCCTGGCTATAACGGGACTGAAAAAAGAAAATAGGGAAATACAATATAGATATGCAAATCGCAAATTCTTAATGTTGTATTTCTTTTTTTACAATAAAGGAGGAGTAATATCGGTGAACAAAAAATTTAATTTATATTACATAAAAGAAGAATATATCGAATATCTAAGGAAATTTGACTCTAGGGTAGCATATAATAAAAATCAAACTAGACCTTATGTAGGAATTGTATGCATTTATAAAGGACAGAAATATTTTGTTCCAATGTCTTCTCCTAAAGAAAAGCATCTTAAGTTAAACCCTAATTTAGCAGATATATACAAAATTGATAATGGCAAATTAGGAATATTAAACATAAATAATATGATACCAGCTACAATGTCAGTTATAGAGAAAATAGACTTTTCAAAGCAAGAAAAAAGTTATGCTAAATTATTATCAGAGCAACTATTATTTTTAAATAATAATAGGGAAGAGTTGCTATTCAAGATTAGTAAATTTTTTGTATTGTATGGTAAAAACAAATTATATGAAAACATAAGAGCTAGAACCTGTGACTTTTATTTGCTAGAGATAAAGTGCAAGGAGTGGGAAAGAACTCATAATAACTGTATCAAGGAAGATAACGACGTATATAATGTTAACAACAATGATTATAGAGTTTTCCCATACTAGCGATTAATTATCCTGCTATATTTAAGTTTTTATACAGCAAACTGTAACGGTTCGTAACTAATAAAGAAAATTATTGTAATTTTGCTTGCTAAATACGTTATTTAGTAATATAATAACAACGTAAAACAAAGATACGTGAAAGGATGAATTTTAAATGGGACTATTTAAGACATATAGCGAAAAAGAAGTAAAGAGAGTAATGCCAATAGTACAAAAAATAAACAGTTTAGAAGCTTCAATGGAAGAGTTAACTGATGCAGAATTAATGGCCAAAACTCCATATTTCAAGGAACAATTAAAAAACGGAAAAACTCTTGATGATATATTACCAGAAGCTTTTGCAGTTGTAAGAGAGGCTTCTAAAAGAGTATTAGGAATGCGTCATTTTGATGTGCAATTAATTGGTGGAATTATACTTCATCAAGGAAGAATTGCAGAAATGAAAACAGGTGAAGGAAAAACACTTGTTGCAACACTTCCAGTATACCTAAATGCACTAACAGGTGAAGGCGTTCATGTTATAACAGTCAACGACTATCTAGCAAAAAGAGATAGTGAATGGATGGGAAATCTTTATAGATTTTTGGGTCTATCAGTAGGTCTTGTTATAGCAGGTATGAAACCAGCTGAAAAACAAGCAGCATATGCTTGTGATGTTACATATGGAACTAATAATGAATTTGGATTTGACTACTTAAGAGACAATATGGTTATATACAAAAATCAATTAGTTCAAAGAAAATTAAAATATGCTATAGTTGATGAGATTGATAGTATTTTAATTGACGAGGCACGTACACCACTTATAATATCTGGTAGAGGAGCACAATCATCTAACCTTTATCAAAAAGCTGATCGTTTTGTTAAAAAGCTAGAGGCTAAGGTAATAATAGAAGAAGATGACAAAGACTTTGAGCAAGAAGAAGACAATGAAAAATACGATTACATAGTAGACTTAAAAGCAAAATCTGCAACACTTACACAAAAAGGTATAAAAAAGGCAGAGCAGGAATTTGGATTAGAGAATTTTAATGACTTAGAAAATTCGGAATTAGTACATGATGTAAATCAAGCTTTACATGCAAATGGAATAATGAAGAAGGATAAAGATTATATAGTAAAAGATGGACAAGTTCTTATTGTAGATGAATTTACAGGAAGAATTATGTATGGAAGAAGATACAATAATGGATTACATCAAGCAATAGAAGCAAAAGAGCATGTAAAAATAAATGATGAGTCAAAAACTCTTGCAACCATCACATTCCAGAATTACTTTAGAATGTATGAAAAGTTATCTGGTATGACAGGTACTGCTATGACAGAGGAATCTGAATTCCAAGAAATATATAAATTAGATGTTGTAGAAATACCAACAAACAAGCCTATGATAAGAAAAGACTATCCAGATATAATTTACAAAAATGAAGATGTTAAATTTAAGGCTGTAATTGAATATATTAAAA
>CAMGAZ010000188.1 GCA_946008205.1 uncultured Clostridium sp.
TAAATATAATATCCAAAGGAAATATAGTTAATATTAAATGATTAGATATAATTTATATAAAAGCTGAACATGTGTATTCAGTTGTTATAATGCGTGATAGTAAATACCTTGTACGAAGAACAATGAATGAGTGGGAACAGGAGCTTAGCGTGTATGGATTTGTGAGAGTGGGAAAATCATATATTGTTAATTTCAGATATGTTTCATGTATAGATAGTTCTGTACATTTTATTAATGGAGAGTGCATTCCTGTTAGCAGATTAAAAGTTAGAAGTATAAAAGAAAAATATAATGAATATGCCGTTAGATTTTCGAGGTACATGTAGATGAATGGTTTATTTATGGATAGTTGTCTGACTTTAGTAGAGTTATTGAAAGAAGTATTATGTGTAAGATACATATTAGATTACAAATATAAAAAGGTACTTAATGGATGGCGGCTGATAGCATTACCACTAATAATATTAACAGAATGTGCATCGAGCATGGCAACTGGTGGAACATTTGGACTAATATTACGTTATGCATTTAATGTATGGGTAATAATATTGATATTTGATGATAAAGTTATAAATAATATATATAAATCAATAATAGCTATACCATTTGTTTCAGCTCTTGATATTGCATATTCGATAATCTGTATTCATGATATGTCTTCGTATGAACTTATAGCAAGAGCAGCATCACAAAATTATTTTGTAAGATTTATAACAGAAAGTTATACGCTTTTCTTTTTATGGATTCCCTTAAGCATAGTTGTATCATATTTTAAAAATATAAAACGATATATGCTTGCCGCCAACAATAGAATCAACACAATGATATTGACAGTATCAATATCTGTTCTTATATTTGGAATTCAGGAATTAATGACAGGCATAAAAAATAGCACGGTTATATATGAGATATTGCTGGGCGTTACAGGTCTATTAGTGTGTGTTGTGTTAATAAATGTGCATAGCAGCATCAAAGACATCAGATATAAGGAAAATGATAAAAGGATTACGCCTATCTTGGCCCAGCATAATAGATCCTGCCCACTTATAGATGAACATAATCTTGAACCACGTTCATTCAGACATGATATGAATGCACATATGAACAGCATAAGTTACCTTATAGAAAGAAGGATGTATAAAGAACTTGATAATTATATTAAAGAGCTTACGAAATCATATTCAGCAATACCAAAAAGAGTCGATGTTGGTAATTATATTGCAGATGCGATTGTTCAGGAGACAGTTTATAAGGCAAAGAAGATTAATGCTGATTTTGAGTACAGAGGCAGGATGACAGAAGCTATGAAAGATAGGGAATATGATATTTGTATTATATTATCAAATTTACTAAATAATGCTATTGAGGCTGTTGAAAAACTGTCAGATGATTCTCCAAAAAATATAAGACTTGATATTAGAAATTATAATAATAAGACAATAATTATTGTGAGAAACACAGACATGGTAAATAATGTGTCCTTAATCACAACAAAAGCAGACGTGAGAGACCATGGATTTGGTCTATATAATGTCAAAAAAAGTGTAAAAGCGTTAAAAGGTGATATGAAAATTTCACATCGCGAATCGGAATTCGTGGTTACTATAACAATATAAAAGACTGTTACTTTGATAAATTAATGTAAGTTGTATGCACTAAAATGCATTTCAGAACAAAAAAATGCACTTCAGAACATTTACATTGAAATTGAATATCGGCAGATGTATAAGTTAATTATGAGGAGGTGATATCATGATTAGTTTAACATCAATTTGGGATTGGATATTCAAAAGATAATCAGTTGATGGATATATTTTTATCAACGGATGAAATTAGGGCAAAAAGGTGCAAATGGTAAATGTTAATTGGTGTCTGCTGATTAGGTTGCAAACACTTGATTTTACTGACTTTTGCCCCATTTTCTGGTATAATAATTGCAAGGATTTTGACGAAAACAATTCGTTTTTCTTGCAGTTTTCTTACAGATTTTAAGTATAAAGGGGCTAAAACAATGTACAAACCGATCGACAAGCTACAGCATTCATTCCTCGATTTCAACCAGCCTATGGGGCTCCATATGAATCCGGATAACCGTTGGATCAAACTGGCTGACCGCATCCCATGGGATGAATTTGAAGCAAAATATGCCAAGCTGTTTCCAAGTGATACGGGTAATGTTGCCAAGCCTCTTCGCATGGCGTTAGGAGCCCTGATCATCCAGACCAAGTTCCAGTTTTCCGACCGTGAGCTTGTAGAACAGATTGCAGAGAATCCGTATCTGCAATACTTTATCGGGCTTCCCGGTTTTCGGGAAGAAGCCCCGTTTGATGCAAGTACACTGGTTCTTTTCCGTAAACGCATTTCAGCAGATATGCTGATGGAAGTAAACGAGTATCTTCTTGCTCACAAGGATGATGACAAAGATGACCATACTCCTCCATCCGGAGGAAAATCCGGTGATGATGGTACTGCAAAAGAAGATACAAACAAAGGAACGCTGACCCTTGATGCAACCTGCGCACCTGCAAACATCCGTTATCCGCAGGACCTCTCGCTTTTGAACGAAGCAAGAGAAAAGCTGGAAAACATGATTTACCGTTTTTGTAAATGTTATGGTCTTAAGCTGCCAAGAAGATACCGCAAACGTGCCAGAAAAGAGTACCTTGCATTTGCCAAGAGCAGAAAGCACACGGCAAAGAAAATCCGCAGCGCAATCCGCAGACAACTTGGCTACGTGAAAAGAGACCTCGGCTATCTGGAACAGTTCATGAGTGATGGATACGCCATGACAGGTAAGGATATCGACTTGTATCTTACCATCATCAGGCTGCATGAACAGCAACAGTATATGTATGATAACAGAGTCCATTCTGTGGAACATCGCATTGTAAGCATTTCGCAGCCATGGCTTCGACCGATTGTCAGAGGTAAGGTCAAAGCACCTGTTGAATTTGGCGCAAAATTTGATCTCAGTCTTGACAGCGAAGGTTATGGGCGTATCGAAAAAATATCTTTCGAGGCATACAACGAGAGTGGCTGCCTGATTGAAGCGGTAGAACGCTTCAAAGAACGTACCGGTTATTATCCGGAACGTGTCCTGGCAGATCAGATATACCGGACCAGGGAAAACAGGAGTTATTGCAAGGAGCATGGGATCCGGTTATCAGGTCCAAAGCTGGGCAGACCAAGTGCCACAGCAAAAGCCTTCAAAAAACAAGAGTATCAGGATAATACCGATAGAATCGAAGTGGAGCGCACCTTCAGCTTGAGCAAACGCTGCTATGGTATGAGCTGCATTACCACAAAACTGGAAGAAACGCAGTTGACATCTATCGCATTATCTGTATTCGTGACGAATCTGTTCAGGATTCAGAGGCGAATACTTTGTGCTCTTTTTCATCTGTTCCGATTTTGGCATGACCGGAGCAGATGTAAGAGTTGGAAACTACAGATATCTGCTTAATCAGCAGACACTAAAATAAAGCGATATGAGTAGGTTGATTTCAATATCTGACATTTCAGGTGTGATATTAGGAAAGTTTATATCAATTATTTTGCCATATTTAGAAGCTGCGGATAACTGTTCTTCAGACCATGTAGCAGATGGGTGATTTGAAAGATTGATAAAAGTACACATAATTGTATCCTCCTTTAATAATGCTGATTTTCTATAATACAGTTGCCGGAATATTAGGTATTACAGTGACATTCTCACCTCCCTTTGGAGTGTGCAGCTAAATGGCAATATAAACTGAAACTATAACAAATATAAAAATAAAAAAGAGCAAA
>CAMGAZ010000189.1 GCA_946008205.1 uncultured Clostridium sp.
AATATAGATAATAAAATCTATTGGTTTGATTTAGATGGTTTTCATTCTTTGGAAAACAGTATTGAAGGAGAAATGCTCTGTAAAATTCTTTCAAGAGAAGTAGAAATTATAAAAATTCCTTGGCGTCCAAAAGTTAATGAATATTATTATTCATTTGCTTTGACAAGCTGTAGAAACCCATTTTGGAAAGTTGAATATATAAAATGGACGAATTCTCCTATGGATATTGCTTTATGGTCTAAAGGATGGGTTTTTAAAACTCTTTTAAAGGCAGAAGATATTCTGCCTAAAGCAGCTAAGGAACATAATATGGAGTATTTAATTAAAAAACACGATTAATCACATTTATAAGAAGATATAAATATGAAAATAGTAAAAGCAAGTAAGACTATAAAGGAGCGATAACATGGCTAAACATTTATGCTGTTCGCCGCTTGGAAAAATCTATTATGCCAATGTCAATGACAAAGGCATTATTACAGGACAAAAAATTGACTTAACAGAAGATGCTGTTGTAGCTGTCATGGATAAATTGAGTTGACTTGCCATCGCTAAAAAGCCTTTTGACGGCATGGCTGAAATTGAAATCAACAGCTTTAAACTAAGCATTAATGGCACAGGCAATCCGAGATTTATGGAGAAATACGGAGAGCCGAAAGAATGACCTGCGTTTTGATTATAAAAGTATTATTGGCACTAGTGTTCACTGTTGTTTCCGTTTTCGGATGCTGTTGGATAATGGCAACCTGTGCAGCAATCGCAGACGAAAAGTGGGATAAGTGGGCAGAAGGATTTTTGTTTGGTGGCTTTGTTGCAATATTGATTTTCTTAATAATCTATGGTTCTATGATGTTTTGGTGGTGGGAAAAATGACGATTAGAGAGCTTTACGAATGGGCACTGCAAAAAGGTGTTGAAGATTATGATTTATGTGCACAATATCGTGATGACGGTGGTTGTTATTATGGATACGAAGTGTTGGACGATTGTAACCACTGCGATATAGATTACGAGCTTAAAGAAGTAATTTTGTAGGAGTGATAACATGGCAGAATTATTATTGACCGCTGGTACTGACGAAGAATTTTTCGCCATTATCGGCCTTACGGTGTTTACGGTGTCTTTAGTATATATAGGTTTTGAGGTTTACGACGAGCACTGCAAAAAGAAATGGAGAAAAAGAAATGTCTAAAAATTTAATCCCTGAAATCGCTCGTATGTTGGGCGTGGAGATTGGGGAAGAATTTAAAGTTGAGGGCGTAGCCGATAAAACTTATAAATTTATCATCGACGAACTAATAGTGTGCGGCGAAAAGAACACAAATCATGGATACGTAAGTGCTAATATGATGCTTGTTAGTCTGACGAAAGGCGACGCAAACCTTATCAAATTGCCGTGGAAGCCGAAGAAAGGCGAAACTTATTATACCTTTGTACTCATGGTTGTACTCTTAGGTGACAAATGGGTTGTTCGCCCGTCGCGGTGGGGCGGACTCCCGAATGAGTATGCTCTGCTAGACAAAGGCTGGGTATTCCGCACAAAGGAAGAAGCGCAAGATGCACTGCCCAAAGTTGCTGCAGAAATAGGTATTGATTATGAGCTATGATTTAGAGTGGCGCATAAAACGCATGTTAGAGATTGGTAACGAGATATTGCAAGCTGGCAGAGGTGGTGGTCGTATTCATGTAGCTAAGCCTGTAAAGCCTGTAATCAAAATTCAAAATCCGCGTAAACAATACTATACAGATGATTGGCGATGGCAAGAAGGGCTGTCGTGTCAAACAAGCAGAAGGAGGGCGACGAGATGAAATCTAAAGCGTATTGCTTCTCCAACGCTTCAGACTATGATGTTGAGAAGGCAAGGCAATGATTAAATTTGTATCTTATGACGGTAAATGGCCTACTTTATGTATGGGGACGTTAGTAGTTGAAAAAGACGGTAAGCAGTATTCTATGAAGCACGTCTTAGAATCTGGCGGCAGCTGTGGTTTTAATAAAGACTATAGCGAATCCTATATAAATAAAGGAGAATGGCTCATAGTTGAAAGATATTTACCTAAAGAACTTCAAGATGATGTAGAAGAATTGACTTACTTAGTTAATAAGAATGTATCATATGGTTGTTGCGGAGGTTGCTTGTAAAAATAAGGAGGCGGCCGATTTATGATTAATTTTAATCTTATGGACGATATTGAAAGACAACTTCTCGTAAGAGGTTTTTACGAAGTTAAAGAACCGACTGGAGAAACTAAGCTTTATAGCTATGAAAATAACTGTTCCCATATTATTGTCAATGGAGAAGATATTGAAATCTGTCTGTATCTTACTGTAGGAATTAATCAGAGAACTGGTTTTGGCAGAGTTAATAGAATTATGATGTGTGCTGAAGGTTCTTTCAATGAAGAAATTGAAATCGGTAATGAAACTATCTTTGTAAGATTCGATAGCAAAGATAAAGCTGATAATGCCGAAATGGTCAATGATATGCTGAAATATATCGATAAGTATCTTTTGGAAAGAGTTAAATTCGATTTGGTAGAAAGAGAATAAAAAAATAAGGGCGCTCACTTTTTAAGAAAGGAGTTTGACAACTATGATTAAAAAAGAAGACCAAAGCGAACTTGTTGGCCAAATTATTGACATCTTCGAAGATTTTCTTGAAGATCACAACATTGATTTGGCCAATGAAGAACGTGATGAAGACATAGACGACGCTGCTATTATTTATGGCAGTGATTATGGACAGCTTCAAGAAGAACTATTAGAACTACTGAAAGCCTGGAGAATCATCGATTAATTAAGAAAGGAGCATCTTATGTCAAACAACGAACAACAAAAAGCGGTCGATTTAGTAAATAACTGGCAACAATACATTAACTATTTACGAAACTGGACAAATGATCATGAAAATCCTATGTTTGCTGGAAGCAGTCCAGCTTGTTACGATGAATGGCTTGATAATGAATATGAAGCTAATAAAGCTGAATTTGATTTAGTAGAAAGAGAATAATAAAATATTATGATTCAAAGATACTCAAACTGTAGTGATTCTGATTCTATTTATAGAGTTATGTATATCGAGATGGCAGGCGCGCCCGATTTAAGGAGTTATATTTTTATACTATACTCTTATTCGTCGCTATTGAATTGGCAATATTAATTTCCGATTTCTATGCTATTCCTATACTTATTGGTATGCCTATAGTTACAGGAATTTTCCTTGCTATACAATACAATAAGACTATTCCTTTGACTTATAATGTTGTGTTTAAAGACGATGGTAATGAAGAATTTTTGTAAAAATAAAATATGGGCGCGAACTTAATTGTAAGCGCCTTATTTTATAGGTGTATGTGTGTGAAAGTAGAGGAGTGTGGCTTATATTATGTTGAATCAAGAACAACAGAAAGCATTTAATTTGATGCTGACTGGTAAGAATGTATTTCTTACAGGAAATGCCGGTACCGGTAAAAGCTATTTGCTTAATGAATTTATCAAGTATCAGGAAAAACAGAAGAAAAAAATAATCGTTACGGCGCCGACCGGTATTGCAGCCATTAATGTTGGTGGCACTACTATTCATCGAGCATTTAAAGTGCCTCTGAAGCCTATTGGTCCGGATGTTAAATGTATGCCTGGCGATGTTTTGCGCAGCGCCGATATTATTATTATCGATGAAATCTCTAAGGTCAGATATGATGTCTGAAATTATATCTGGATACCCATCAATACTAATAAGAAAGCGGCCTGGGTTGCCTGTAAAGAAAACCGACTCATT
>CAMGAZ010000190.1 GCA_946008205.1 uncultured Clostridium sp.
ATAGCAGAGTGAAGCAGTATCTGATTAATAGTAATTACGCAAAAGTACATAGTAAGTAGTTGGTTTTAGTATGCGCCTTTTATAGTACATATCAAAATAAAATTTATTTTGATTAATAAGAACAATAGTTATTGAAACTGAATTTATTATAAAGCCTATTAAGACTGTAATTGCAGTAGATAAAAAAACATTTGACTGCCATGCTGCTATTTGGTTTATAATACTGTCAACGATATAATATATCGTTAGTATTGCTACAAATAGAAAAGTAGTATTTGATATCAGAAAGGGGCTGTAGTATGAGTACTAGGCGAGTTAGTAGTACATTAATGATGTTATTTGTTTTAGGCAGTTCTGTGAATGCTTTTGCACAGAATAATGATGTACTCGATGAAAATTTTGTTTTAGATGAAATGGTGGTGTCGGCTACACGTAGTGAAAAGAAATTATTAGATACTGCTGCCAGTGTCAGTGTTATTACTGATAAAGATTTAAATCAGATGCATATCAATAATTTGGATGAAGCATTTGTCAAGATTCCGGGAGTATATGTAGGTCGTTTAAGCGGGATTGGTTCAACTACTTCTCAGACAGTAATGAGAGGTGTTAATGCAGCGAATTCTGTAGCAGTATTGGTCGATGGTGTTCAGGTAAATGATTCTTATAATGGTTCCGTAACATGGTCTGCTATTCCTGTAGATATGGTAAAAAGGGTAGAAGTACTTCGTGGACCTGCATCTGTTCTTTATGGTGGTAACGCACTTGCCGGTGTAATTAATATTATCACTAAAGATGTGGATAAAACATCCGTCAATTTAAAATTGTCATATGGATCTAATAATACTCAAAATCATAGCTTATATGTTGCCGGAAAAGCCAGTGATAAATTAGATTTTAATGTTAATTACGAAAAGAAAAAAACAGACGGTTATATTACAGATCCGGTTTTGAGCTCTAACGCTGTTATTGGAGCTGAAACTACTACTACTAACACCGGAGCGAAGAGATGGATAATCGGTAATATGGGTAAAAGACAATGGGATGAAAACACTGTTGGAGTTGGGTTCAAATACCATTTCGATGAATCTAAATCTTTAGCTTTAGATTTTACTAAAAATGAATATTAGTATTCTTATTCTGCGCCCACAAGTTATATTGGTGATAATATTATAAAGAATGCAGGAACATATTTTTCTACTCCAGGTGAAAAAGCGTCTAATAAATATAACATGACCTATAATGATAGCGAAAATGGCTGGAAAGCTGTAGTAGGTTATAGTGATCAATACAAGCAGCATGATACAAGTATTTCTAAAGCAACTGATTCATCTAAACCAAATACCAGGTTTTCTTTTGATTTACAAAAAAACCAAACAATTTCTGCTAATAACAATGCAGTATTTGGCTTAAACTACAGAAAAGATGAGATGGATGCTACTGTCTATAAGCTGGCAGATAAGTTTAACAGTGACAGTAAGATAGCAGTGGATTCTATGGCTAGCGGAACTAATAAATCTTTCTCTGCTTATGTTATGGATGAGCATAAATTTTCTGACAGATGGACAGCTACAGCAGGCTTACGCTATGATAAATGGTCTACAGACGGAAGAATTCTGTTACCTAATAAAACTGAAGCCATTAATTATGACGAGTCTACTTATGATAATTGGAGTCCGAGCTTAAGCGTTATGTATAAACCGGAAGCTGACAGCAGTGTATATTTGTCATGGGGTAAAGCTTTTGAAGCTCCGTCATTATATAGAATGTATTCTTCCAGTTATAGCTCCAATGTCTATAATATTGCCAATCCTAATCTTAAACCACAAAAGGCTGAGACTTTTGAATTGGGCTATAAAAAAGACTTAAACAATAAGTCTGCAATAGGTGTATCTGTTTATGATACAAAGTATAAAGGCTTGCTGTATAAAAACTCTTTGGGCGTGGTAGATGGTATGAATGCTACATGCTACCAAAACGCTGGTGAAGCAGAAGCGAAAGGCTTTGAACTGGAATTAAATCATAATTTTGATGATAAATGGAGTGCCTTTTTAAATTATACCTATCAAAATCCTGTAATAAAAAAAGCTTTAAAGGTGACTGAGAAGGATAAATATGTTACGGCTATTCCTAAAGAAGTATTCCGTGCAGGCGTTACCTATAGTGACAATAAATGGAGCGGCATGCTAACCGGAGAATATATCAGCAAACGATTCAGCAAAACAGATAACAGTGATACAGTTAATGGAGTCTATGGTTCCTATGATCCATACTTTATTATGAATATGGATATTAGCTATTCATTTAACAAGAACTATACATTAACTGCATCGGTAAATAATATTTTAGATAGAGATTTCTTTAATTATTATTATCAACCTGGACGTACATATTCTGTAGAAATTAATTACAGATTCTAATTTCAGTGTTATGCGTATGGAGGACTTATGAATTATATTTTGTTCGTATCCAATAAAGAAAGTGTTAATCCATATTATGTTGCTGCCTGGAAAAATGTTGCTGCAAGCAATGAACTAAATGAAAGTAATATAAAATTTAAGTTATTTAGCGGGACAGAAAAAACATATATAGATAGCAATGATATAAACAAAGATTGCAAGGGTATACTTATCAATTGGATGGGACAAAACGATGACAAGAGAGTTCTCCATATGCTTAGAATTGCTCAAGAGAAAGGTATTCCGTTAGTAGCAAATTTTACTTATGGTAACAATAAGATAATAAATTTACTAAACAATGAGATAGCTAACCAAGTAGCTTCGTATATGAATAATGGTGGCATGTACAATATAAAAAATTTATACTTGTATTTGCTCAATAATCTTCTAAATATCAATGTGATTTACAAAAATCCTAAAGAATTGGCTTGGTCTGGAATTTACATACCGGAAGCGGATAATGTTTTGACGAAAGAAGCTTTTTATGATAAGTATTATAATCCTTCTTTGCCCACTGTAGCGATTAACTTTCCTAGGGAACATTGGGCTTGGGGACATACTTCATACATAGATAGCTTGATTAATGAATTACGACAATTGGACTGTAATGTGTTGCCTATTTTTTCTCATTGGAATCGTGATAGAGAGAGAAATATACCGGGGTTTGAAAATAATATTTTGGAATTGGGCTATTTTAAAGGTGCTTTTATACCACAGGTATTAATAAATTGCTTATGGTTTTCTCTGACAGTTGGCAGAGATATTGAAGATAAAGATTTATTGAAGAAGTTAAATATACCGATACTTCAAGGTGAAATACTTTTGCAAGATGTAGAAAGCTGGGAAGCGTCTAGTTATGGTTTAAATGAAAACGAGCTTCAAGCAAATATTATTATGCCGGAATTCGATGGAGTTGTACATGGTGTACCATTATCTGGACAAAAAAAAGATGGTACTCTGGTAACTATGGTGCCAATTTATGATAATATAAAACTAATGGCAAAAAGAGCTTATTGTTGGGCACAGTTGAAACTCAAGCAAAATAAAGATAAAAGGATAGCTCTTATTTTTCATAATTATCCTGCAGGAAATGCTACTATTGGAACTGCTATGGGTTTAGACTCCCTTCGCAGTGGAGAAGTGATTTTAGAAAACCTTCGAAAAGCTGGCTATAGAACTGATGAATTACCTAAGGAATCAGGATGGCTTGCCGAAAAACTGCTTTCTAGTTTTACTAATGAGGTTGAATTTTTGGCATTGGTCCAAATTTTGGGGTTGGGCTGTTACATGAGTGTGGGTCGACC
>CAMGAZ010000191.1 GCA_946008205.1 uncultured Clostridium sp.
TTTAGTTTTATTTAAATTAAATGATATATTTTTTAATGATTTAAAATTTTTAGCTTTAACATATGTGAACATATATAAATACCTCCTTTTTCTATCATTTTATATAAGTTTACACTATTTTTTATATAAAGTCAATGTTTTTTGATACATTTTGTATTATTTTAAATTAACTTTATTTTATTATATGTATTTTTTTATAAAATATGTAAATAAATTAAAAATATTAGTATTTTATTTTTTATTGGATCATGTGACAAAATTTTTTCAAAATTTTGAAAAAACTTATCGATTTTAAGAACTTTTTTCATTTTTTTGAAACTTTTTTATTCATAATATAATTAAAAACAGAGCCATACTCAAATAAAGTATAACTCTGCAAAAGTATTAAAACTTTTTCTGACTAATATAAGTTTATAATTTAATTATTAATTCGTTAATATTATTAAAATACACTTTCATATTCTAATGGTACAATATTTTCATATAATAAAGTAAACTGTGAATTTACTTGCTTATAATCATGATAGTGTCCAAAATACCATCTTTTAAATGTGTATTTTTCTGAAATCTGCTGTAAATAGTCAGTTAAAATATCTCTTTTATATGTTGGATTTATTAATGTTTGTATACTTGTTGACAACAATGGGAAATTACATAGTCAACTTTATAATTTACTTTTTCCAAATTACTTATTCCATTTTGTATTTCTTCTTCAATTGGCAATTCTAAATCCCACCATGAAAAATCTCTAATTCTAAAATATGCTCCTCTTTTACGATACTCATATATTTTTTCTTCTTCATCTAAATTCAATATTCCATCTTGAATATCATGCGATCTAGCACCACCAAAAGCAAATATTTTTTTATTATCAACGTCAAAGATTTCTCCTCTCATTAAGTGTAATACGGAATCTCTTATCTTGTGTACTTTTCCACCTTTTCATTCTTCAATTGGATAATTATATAATCTTGTATAATTTTCATGATTTCCATCTACAAACAATGTTGTAAAATTCTTGTTATTTAACCAATCTAGTGCTTCTTTTTCTCTCCTACACTCTTCTTCAAATGTCCATACTCCGCCAAAATCTCCACATATTATTATATAATCATCTTTCGTCATTTCTGATTGTATTGGGAAGTTTTCTTCTGTAAATCTTGAAAAATCACTATGTGTATCGCCTGTATTGTATATCATAATTCTCACCTTCTTTTAGAATTCTTCATTAGAATAGTCCTTTCCAAATTTGCTTGGAGTAAAATACTTAACTTCCCCCTTATCATTTACTGAAAATATATGTAAACACAAAATTTCTGCTATTTCTTTTGGTATTCTTCTTAATGCAACTTGAGCTGATTCCCAATATAATCCTAAGCCATATTTATATGCATGGTTTATGCCTGATATTCTGTCATCTTCTTTCGATATTGAATATCTTTTTACATCCATTCTCGTTATTATTTGTCCTAATGCATTAAGCCATCCTTCTCTATTTATTGATTTTGCTGATTTAGCATAAGACTTTCCCTTACATTCAATATAAAAATATTCACTATTTCTTTTACCACCAACTAATTTTATATCAACACCATGTTGGTGTAATTCACTCTTTTTTACTTTTTCTTCATGCCAATTACCATTTTCTTTATTTATCATAAAATCAATAACTTTATTTACAACAAATTGCTCATCTATTTTTTCTTTCAATTTATTCTCCTTTATTTTTTTCTATTACAGCTAAAAAGAAATTAGCTAATGTTACTGCTGAATTTGCATATAACACAACATGATGTTCTTCAAGATTTATTCTTCTATCTCCAACACCATGTGCATCACTGTTTTTGTCTCTCATTTGAGATATAGATGTTATAATTTTTTCAAACCCTGATAAAAGCATATTTATTCTTTTATCCATATTTGAGTCATTATGCATGTTATATAAATCTTTAAACTGACTGTATAAATTATTTATATTTCCCTTTTCAGATGGCTTTTCTTTTTTCTTTTCAATGCCATATATAATTACTTCTTCAATTAATGTTCTAGATTTAGTTATCGCACTTTCATAATCTTGATTTTTTATTACTTTATTAATTTGATCATTTAAATCTCTAATATAGTTTTTATCTATATTTGTAATTTTTTCTGTACTTAATATTATTTCATTTTCTTCATCTATTAATGAAATATCCCATGTTTTTGTATCATATTCTATACGACACTCATCATAAAACAATTCTTCATTTACCTTATTAAAAAATCCATGCAAGATTTCCCAATATACCATATTAGCATTATAAAAACTATCATTTGGTAAATTTATGTTTCTAAATCTTCGTAAATTAAATAATTCCTTAAAAAATAAATTCATAATGTTTTTTTCTATTGTATATTCTAATAGTTCTGACATATACATCCATCGTGATAGTTTTTCACCTGAAAAATCTTCTTTTCCAAGCTTTTTTGAAAATTCTAAAATATTATTTCCACTCATATATGGCATTTTATATTGAAAAACAAAATCATCTTTTATTGTTGAATCGCCAATTATCAAATCGATTATTTTTCTATTTTTTAATACATTCCAATCTTTCATACACTAACACATTCCTATACTATTTTTTTCAAATTTTCAACTAACTTTGTGTATCTCTTTAGTGTATCTTCGTTATTGTTACAGTACATTCTATCTACTATTTCATTTGGTTCATATTTAATATCAATATTGTATAAATCAAATTGATCTCTAGTCAAGTCAATATAATGTCCATTTATTTTATTAAAATAATGTGTTCCTCCACCATTTACTCTTATTTTGTGGATTGTTCCTCCAAATAAATCATAAACTATAGTTGCAGTAATTGCACATTGCCCATAAGTTGGATCATTATCTTTCTCATAGTCAGCTTGTGAACTTGGATAAGCTGTATTTTTCTCCCATGCTTTAAGCAATACCTCAAATAAATCATTTAATGTTTTTATTTTTTCATATTCATTACTAATTACTTTAATGTCGTCGCCGTACTCTTCTCCATAATAATAGATATTTCTTCCACTTATTGTTTTAAATCTACCTACATTTCTTGCAAATACTTCATTGTCTAAATTATATGGTTCACTATCTTCTGCTACTTTTAGAATATCTTCTGTAACTTTATTCAAAGATTTATATATTTCTTCCATATAAATTCCTAGTATTCTTTGCTTTGCATCACTATCATCCAATAATAATTTGTATAATTCTCTATTATGATCATAGCCTTCTTCAAGTGCCTTATCAACACTTCTATAATATGCAAAATTAAAATCTTTATATTCGTTAACCATTGCACTGTTTTTTAACTCTTGATTATGCATTAATATATCTTTAATTTGTACTAATGATGAATGTGCTAATTTGGGATCAATATTAATTCCTTTTTCAAGATTAATTTCTTCTATTATTTCTGCTAACTTTTTCATTTGTTCCATTTCTACAGTTACAGGTCTTGGGTTTATGTATTTAATTTCTGGTTTTGCATCAACAGTTTGTGTTCCCTTTGGAATAATATACTCACCTGTTTTTTTCTGTTCTAATCCTGATATATCAACAGCTTTTACCACATTAAAATCAACCTTGATTCCTTTTACATCAAGTTCTTTATATAGTACAGTTAAATAATTATATTTTTTATGCAAATCAACATCTTCAAATGCAGTAGCTTGTATTAAAAATCTATAAAATTTATTAAAACTACCAATATTCTTTTTTATTT
>CAMGAZ010000192.1 GCA_946008205.1 uncultured Clostridium sp.
TTCTCACACTCACAACAATTATGGTCATTGAACGAGCAGACACGCATTGGATATGGTTTACCAGTTATTTTTTGGTATTCAACTACGGTTCGAACTTTGTCTTGACGCACCAATTCGGAAGCATCGTGAATGCAACGCCCCAAAATAGCATAACGAAATTCGCTATCAGTAGTAACATGTGAGGCACACATACAGTACTCACCCATTGGTACAGAACTGGCAATATAAATATTAGGTATACCATGATTCCAAGCTAATGGTATAGCTATAGATATAAAAGCCATAGAATGGTTAAAACCGTGCCACCACGAATCACCAAATTTCGGTCGAATATTTTTAGACCATAAATCCTCACGTACCAATACTGCAAAATTACTTTTTGCAAATGTACTATCAAGTCCCTCGCTTGTAGCAAAAGTATTAACATCACGGATGTCAGCATCAGCTGCGTTGTCTATATCTGTCAACTTCTTATACCATCCCTGAATATTAAAAAGCAATGGCTTCGTATTGCGAATGCGTACATATGAACAATTAGCATCCAAACCACCACTGAAGAGCAATAATGAATCGCTTTTCACTTCAAGTTTGTTTTCTATGAAGTTGGCAGGAATGATATTGCCTTTCAAAGGAAAATGAGAATACAGACGTTGGTAGGCATCATGTATACGAAGTACTGCATTATAGAAAGTCGAATCAATTTCCTTCACCCACATAACAGTATTTGTAACCCACATTAAGGGAATTATACATGCCACAAAGGGGATAGTTAAAATAGACAGTGGAACTGAAGACATATCCTCTTGGTACTCTATGAATAGAGTATTGGTAGTGAAATAAGGCTTCAATATACCAGTAGCCTCAAAGTGATAATCTACATGATTGCCTGTTACTTTAATCTCTTTTAATATTACACCATCCATAATCTATTATAAATTATTAGTGAAGAATTTGCGGAAATTATAAGGATGATCATCGACATTATCTTTAGGAAGACTTTTGGCACACTCTGCAAGTTTTTCCTTATCTACATTTTCCTTATCAATCTTTGTATAAGCCATAATAAGTCGTAATGGATCTACATTATAATCGCAACAAGTGCGATATATATCCTTTATGAAACTACTGTGAAAACCTGTATAACCACAGATTAATTCCAAAGGATTTTCTAGTTTTCGATCAGAAATATCTTTCAGAACGATATAACCATATTCCAATAAACGAGGAATATCCATATTCACAACTTCTGTTCCATATTTTCTCTGCACAGCCATCACAAACATTTCTGTTGCAATATTGCCAATACTACGCCCTAATCCTTGAAAAGAACAATCAACAAAAGAAAAACCTAATTCTACACATTTTAGACCATTAGCAACACCAAGTCCCATATTGTTATGACCATGAAAACCAAGTTTTATATTTGGACAAAGTTTTACAGCTGCCTCATAAAAATCTTCGATATCCTCAGGAAGCATACATCCTGCAGAATCAACTAAGTACACATAATCAGCCCCCATCTCAATAGCATCCTTACATCCCTCGGCAAAACGCTTTGGAGTTCGAGAATAACTCTTCATGAAGTTTACCATTACTTCAAGGCCAAGGCTCTTGGCATATACGATGTAAGGATGTGCTTTTTCTCTATTGTCAATAGTAAAACCTATACGAATAAAACTAATTCCATGGTCTTTTGCCATCTTCAGATCCTCCATACGGGCAATACCAGGAATACAAAAAACACCAATTTTACTATCACCAGCTACAGACATTGCTGCATCTATATATTCCTCATCAGAATATAACGATACTCCTCTCTCTGGTGAACTAGCATTTAAGCCTTGACCATGTCCTATCTCAATGTAGTTTATACCTAATTTAACTAGACGCAGCACTATATTCTTAACATCAGTACAAGTAAACTTGAAATTGACTGCATAACTACCATCACGAACAGTACAGTCGAAGATTTTAGTCTTATTCATATAATTACTATTAAATTTATCTTTAATATCTTACATTGAAAATTTCTATATACAAAATTGTGACTTCCAGCGCTTAATACTTTCGAAATCCATTTTAATATTTGTTTCAAAATCGCTGTTGATCATAGCTTCAATTTCTGTTATATTATTTCGATCTACACAGTTAAGATTATTTTTAGCATTAATCGCACGAGCACGCTCGTCTATTGCAACAATTATTGCTCTACGAGCATGACGCATAGCATATACACCTCCATGCAAACGAGTCCCAACATAATCCGTATCGTTATTTGTGAGATACTCGTCGTACGCAGCTTTAGATGCTTCAAGTATTTTTATTTGTTCAATATTCTTGAACGTGTGCAAATACTCAAAATCACCAATACATTGAGGAAAGAAATACACTTCCTTATAGCTTTTCAGTAAAATATCGATCATATATTGGTCTTGCTCCACGGCTGTACCATAACCTGCAGTAAGAGTAAAAACAACCTTGTCTGCCTTCTTGGTGGGTATTGTCTTACAAAACTCTGAAGTAAACATCCACATTGTCACGCAACCTGTATTGATAGCCTTTATACCCAAATATTCCATATACTTCTTGCTCCGCTCATCACGTGCACTATGAAAATATTCCGAATTAAGTAAATGTTTGTATACATAGCGAGTATACCAGTTGCTGCCACTTTCGGCTCCAGCTCCAGCTCCTACACCTACCAATATGCAACCTTTAAGGGGCTGGTAGTTAAACATATTGATGTTCCATTGTGGATAGTGAGTAAGCAAATTGGGAACAAGAATATTGGAACCTCCAACAAACTTGAATTTGCTGTTTGCAAACGACATCAAAGCGTTTGATTTTCGCCATACCTGATACCAATGAAAAGGCGACACATGAGTAGGCAATGTACGTACGAAAGCTTTGCTCAATAGTGGTGCCAATTCCTTACGTGTACACTCCATTATGATTTCATCACCAATATTATCAGTGGCAATGCTTGTATCAAGAAGAAGTATATTGTCCATATTATTTTTTTATTTCTTTACTGTCAAAAGAAAAAACATAAAACATTTTTATTCAAAATTTTCACAGTATTTATAAAAGATTTTGTTTGTGGCTTTCGCCTTAATATCTTACAGATAAGTCTATGTATTACTATTTTACGATTGATACTTGCAAGACGGTTATTTATCTTACTAAACTCTTGATGGATTACCATTTGGAGCATTGGATTATTTGCCAAAAGATTTTTCCATTTAGCGCTTTCTTTTATCTCTTCATATAGCTTTTGGTCAAAACAATCGTTGTAAAATTGTTGTTGAACTTTGATTATTTCTTTTTTACAATTTACCCCCACCATTGCGAAATAGAAACCTTGTATAGCAGTTGCAAACAAAGGTATCAAATGTTTGGCAATAGGAAACACTTCCTCGCCTTTGATATCAAAGCTATCTATTACACAATGAGCAGCTTTTGTTAGTCGTTCCTGACGTAAAAAAAGTTTCTCGGGGGCAAGTTTCTTATTTTTAAGCGTGCCAGTCTGTGTACTGTCATAAATATATCCTATTGCAGAGGAAGTTGCGATGCCTCTAGTATGAAGGAGATAATCATAAACAAAGAGACGATCTTCTGAATGAGCCAACTGTGTATCAAACAAGATACCTTTATCTAACATTATACTTCTTCTAAACATCTTGCCCCAAGGACAACAACGATGAAGGATATTAGTTTGGGTAATAGCTTTACGAACCATATCC
>CAMGAZ010000193.1 GCA_946008205.1 uncultured Clostridium sp.
GGCTCGAACCTGTGACCTCCTGCTTGTAAGGCAGATGCTCTCCCAGCTGAGCTAAGCGACCATTTCTTCTTTCGACTTTCTTAGTATACTAAACTTTTACATTTTTGTCAATACAAATTTTAAAAAATTTTATTTTTTGAAAAAAAATTTTATTTTAAGAAGGATTAGTCATGAAAATATAGGTAGGGACAGTTTACCATATTTAAACTGCCCCTAAGATATATTAATACATTCCGCCCATATCTTGAGCTCCATCATCATGGTTTCCGCAACCACAAGATTTTGGTTCTTTTTTATCTGTTACTATGCTTTCTGTTGTCAATATCATTGATGCAACTGATGCTGCATTTTGTAATGCACTTCTTGATACTTTAGTTGGGTCTACGATTCCTGCTTTCTTCATATCAACATATTCTTCTTTTCCGGCATCGAATCCAACTCCAACAGGAGAGGCCTTTACTTTTTCTAGTATAACAGCTGGTTCTAATCCTGCATTTACAGCTATTTGTTTTACAGGCTCTTGTAATGCATTAATTATTATTTTTCCTCCAAGTTGTTCTTCTACTGGTAACTCTTTAACAAATTTTTCTACCTCTGGTAAAATATTTATAAATGCTGTTCCACCACCAGCAACAATTCCTTCTTCTACTGCAGCTCTTGTTGCAGATAGAGCATCTTCTATTCTTAGTTTCTTGTCTTTCATTTCTACTTCTGTTGCTGCTCCAACACCAATTACTGCAACTCCTCCTGCAAGTTTTGCTAATCTTTCTTGTAGTTGTTCTTTATCATAGCTACTCTTTTCTTCTTCAATTTGAGCTTTTAACTGAGATACTCTTTCTGCTATCTCTTTCTTATCTCCGCTTCCGTCAACTATAATTGTATGTTCTTTATCAGCTTTTATTTGTCTTGCTCTACCTAATTGATTAATTTGTGTATCTTTCAATTCTAATCCTAAGTCTGATGTTATAACTTCACCACCTGTTAGTGTTGCAATATCTTGAAGCATTGCTTTTCTCTTGTCTCCGTAACCAGGAGCTTTAACAGCTAATACATTTAAAACGCCTCTTAATTTGTTTAATATAAGTGTTGATAGAGCTTCTTGTTCTATATCATCACAAATTATTACTAATTTGCCTGATTGTTGCATTAATGTTTCTAGTAGTGGTAATATTTCTTGAATATTGCTTATCTTTTTATCTGTTATTAAAATATATGGATTATCTACAACAGCTTCCATTTTTTCTGTATCTGTTGCCATATATGGAGAAACATATCCTTTATCGAATTGCATACCCTCAACAACATTAAGTTCTGTATTTGATGTTTTAGACTCTTCTATTGTAATAACTCCATCATTTGAAACTTTTTCCATAGCTTCTGAAATTAACTCACCAATTTCTTTGTCATTTGCAGATATACTAGCGACTCTAGCTATATCTTCTTTTCCTGCTACTTTTGAGCTTACTTTTTTAAGTTCTTCTACTGCTGCATCTACAGTTTTGCTCATTCCTCTTTTTATTGCCATTGGGTCTCCACCAGCTGCAACATTCTTAACTCCTTCTTTTATCATGCTCTGAGCTAAAACTGTTGCTGTAGTAGTACCATCTCCAGCTATATCGTTTGTTTTTGTTGATACTTCCTTTACAAGTCTTGCTCCCATATTTTCGAATGGGTCATCTAACTCGATTTCCTTTGCTATTGTAACACCATCATTTGTAATTAATGGAGCACCAAATTGTTTATCTAGTACAACATTTCTTCCTTTAGGTCCAAGTGTTACCTTTACTGTATCTGCTAATTTATTTACACCATTTAATAATGATTTTCTGGCATCTTCACCAAATTTAATTTCTTTAGACATTTTAAATTCCTCCTTATAATAATTTTAGATAGCTTTCAATTTATATATAGTATCGCCCAAAATACCCCGTCCCCGTTGGGCGTTGGGCGGTTGGGTGAAATTTCTATTCAGCTATAGCTAATATATCACTTTGTTTTACTATTATATAATCTTCCCCTTCATACTTTATTTCTGTTCCAGCATATTTGCTAAATACAACTTTATCTCCTGCTTCTACATACATTTTTATTTCATTTCCATCTACATTTCCACCAGGTCCTACTGCAATTACTTCTGCTATTTGTGGTTTTTCTTTGCTTCCTTCTGAAAGTATTATTCCACTTTTTGTAGTTTCCTCTGCTTTCGTCATTTTTAAAACAACTCTGTCTGCTAATGGTTTTAACATATAAAATTACCTCCTTAAATTTTTATATTTATATAAAACATTTTCTGTCGATAGTCACCTTTTGCGTTTTAGCACTCTTTCTTCGTGCCTGCTAATAATCTATACCTTTTATTAGCAAAAGTCAATAGAGATTGCTAATTTTCACAAAACTTTCACATTTATATTATTCAAGATAGCAAAAATTATTACAATTATTGATTTTATGCTATTTTTATTGTATAATATATTTTATAAGCCAAGGAGGTATTTTATTTATGGCTACAAATAAACCATCATTTTATTCTTTATTACCAGGTTATGAACTTGACAACGAAATCCGGTCCTATTTCAATGACCCTCTAGAGATTGACGTGAATTTAAAAATGGCTGAAGAGCTTTCTCAATACAACTCAAAATATGACGAAAGTTTAAATTTTGGTGAATATGTCAAAGCATATCATGCCGGATTTTTTGAGGGTTTTGCTTGTTTTGAGGAGGAATATGAAGACCAAGTATAAGCCGAGAAAGATTCCGTGTAATACGGTATGTTTTTTATATCTTTTTATTATATTCTTTTCTTAGCCGCATTCAATAGACCTGCAAATAATGGTTGTGGCCTATCTGGTCTAGATTTAAATTCCGGATGAAACTGTGAAGCAATGAAATATGGATGTTCTTTTAATTCTATTATTTCTACTAATTGTCCATCAGGAGAAGTTCCAGAAAACGTCATACCTTTATCTTCCATTTTTTCTCTATACTCGTTGTTAAATTCATATCTATGTCTATGCCTTTCGAATATTTCTTCAGATTTATATAAACTGCTTGCTAAAGAATCTTTTTTAAGAATACATGGGTATGCACCTAGTCTCATTGTTCCACCTTTTTTTGTGATATTTTTCTGATTTTCCATTATATGAATTACAGGATTCTTGGTTTTTTCATTAAATTCTAGAGAATCTGCATCTTTTAGATTTAGCACATCTCTTGCAAATTCTATAACTGCCATTTGCATCCCTAAACAAATTCCTAAAAATGGTATGCCATTCTCTCGTGCATATCTGACAGTTTGAATTTTCCCTTCTATCCCTCTATTTCCAAACCCTCCAGGAACTATTATTCCATTAAACTTACTTAGTATTTCTTTTGCGTTCTCCTCTGATACTGTTTCCGAATCTACAAATCCAATTTCTACTCCCACACCATTTGCATATGCTGCATGTTTAATGCTTTCTACTACCGATAAATATGAGTCTTCTAGTTTTATGTATTTACCAACTATAGCTATCTTCACTTTCTTCATTTCAGGATTTTTATATTTTTTATCTATATCCTTAAAATGTTCTATCATTTTTTCCCATGCTTCATTTTTAGGTTCGCTATTTTCTAATTTAAGATGCTTACAAACGTCCGTTGCCAAGCCCTCTTTTTCTAGCATTAATGGAACTTCGTATAAATTAGAGGCTGTTAAGTAAGCTATTACATTCTCTGGCCTTACATTGCAAAAT
>CAMGAZ010000194.1 GCA_946008205.1 uncultured Clostridium sp.
ACACCTTAATCAACCCCATACAAATCCAAAATTCCTGCATTAATAGAAGAAAATAATTCGTTGTCTATAGTAACCGATGCCTTTTTTACTCGTTGTATAAGTCCAATCATTAACAAATCCCTTTCATTGATTCATTTAACCAGTATGAGATTACGTCTATGCGTTTTTGTATAAGAGTATAGTATTCATTCAGTTTTGTTATGACTTGAGGAGTCGTTGTCATATCATAATTTTTGATTGTTTTTAAGAATGAACTTAACTCCATTTCATATTGTGCTGTTGCATATCTAAATATTTCATTCTCAGTATTATTTACATCATTCATTTTTGTATAGGTTTCGATTAATGCCCTAATTTTTAATAGCAAATTCTTATCAATTGTTTTATGTCGTTTCCAATCCATATTTAGACGTGATGCCGTTTTACAAGATTCTTCTGCTAAGTTTTTGTACTCTTTTAGGTTGTTTTTTAATCGTAATAAATGTTCTTTTATTTGTTCAATATCATAATCAAGCTCTATTTTTGGAATAGATTTATCTATAGTAGTTAAATCTTTAACGGCTTCTGCTAATGAAACATTTTCAAAACCATCTATTTGAGCACCTTTTAATGATGTATTGATAAGTTTAATGTCATTTAAATTTTTTGCGTAATCAGAGAATTGTTGTATAAATGCAGCATAACCAGCTTCGGTTGGAATCATAGCACCATTAATACTTTTTACAGAATACAATGATTTGTTCAGAATTTTTAATCTTTCTGTCGCAACTTTTGTTCTAATTTCAACATCATCTGATGCCGATAATGAATCTCTATATTTTTCAAAATCTTTTGGAACGATTTCATATTTTTGTAATTGTTCGTTATAAACACACTCAAGCTCTGAATATGCAGAATCTTTTGAGTAGCATTGACCTTCAATGTATGCTAAATCTTGACCAACTAAAATAATCTTAGAACACCCCATTTTTATAGCTGTATTCAAAGCCATATATGAAACTGTACCTTGAGTCCCATAGCCTTCTGTGTTTGTATTTGATATTTTTCCCCAATACTCACTTGGTGGCATATTCGCAGAAACGTGTAGATACTTTTGTTTTACAGTCAATGCATGGATTGCAGGGTGAGTAAATGGTTCTACAATCAAATTAATATCAGACAAATCTAAACCTGAAACTTGTTTAGAACAGTTATTTGACTCAACAATACATAGAAAATCTACGTTTATGTTATTTTTTACAAGTGTTTTTAGTGCTGGTCCTACTGCAAAAATAACTGCTTTATCTTGGTTTTGTTTCAAAACTTCAATATTCTCTGCGAGTGTCGGCCCTGCAGATACTATAATTGCAGGTTTATCTTTGAAATAGTTTTCGAGTTTATTGATAGGAATTTCTTTGATAAGTTCAGGAAGGTTTTTTACAGTGGTATATGTTGCACCATATAATTTTTTTTGTTTGTATGAATAATCTAAAATTACACTTCCATAAGTTAGTTCTAATGATTTTATTTGAGTATCAAAAACATCTTTATACAATTCTCTATAACTTGGTAAGCTGGCTATTTCGATATAAGAATCATTGTTAGAAATCTCAACAAGAAATTTTTGCATCTTCTCAAAGTCTGTAAAAATATAAACATTAGCTTTAGACAAATCTCCAGAAAAATCTACTAATGAAAAAGGCGTATTTAATATATGCAATTTAGGTTCATATAAAACCACTACACCTTTAGAAAGGTTTGATGCTATTTGGAACAAATAACCTAGCCCTAGCCCATAAATTAAATGAATAGCATTTTCATCATTTTTTAGGTTATCAAAAGTGTTTTTAGACTCTTGTAAAGGATTTGTCGTATTATGAAGGTCTATGCCTTTGTATTGCAAGTTGTAACCTGTTGTTTGGGTCAAAATAGGTTGTTCTTCACAATTATATTTTTCTAGGCTTTCTTTTAAAGAAGAATCTTTTAGCAAACCAATATTTTTTTCAAAAAGTTTATTCATTTTTTTATCCTTCGCAAGTCTTTTTTACTTTTCCACTTAGTTGTCCACAAGCTGCATCAATATCAGAACCACGTTCTAATCGGACAGTTACTTTTTTACCGGAATGTTCAAGTAAATATTTGAATTTCATTATTTCATTGTTTGATGGTTTTTCATAGTCAGTTTTTGTTACAGGATTATATGGGATTAAATTTATGTTGCACTTCAATCCTTGTAAAAGATTTGCGAGTTCTTTTGCTGATTCTATAGTACAATTCAAGCCTTTTATCAAAATGTATTCTACAGTTATTCTTCTACCTGTTTTTTCTACATAATTTTTTAGGGAAGGTATTAGTTCTGAAAGAGGGAATTTCTCCTCTATCGGCATAATTTTCTTTCTAACTGCATGGTTTGAAGCGTGTAATGATATAGCAAGGGTTGATTGCAATTTTTTCTCTGCAAGTTTGTTTATTTTTGGAACGATACCGCTTGTAGAAATCGTTATGCGTCTTGCTCCTATCTGAAAATCGTCATTAAATATTTCCAATGCTTTTAATACGTTATCAAGGTTTAATAAAGGTTCGCCTTGTCCCATAAATACAATATTTGTAACCTTTAGACCTGTATCTCGTTGTATAGTCAATACTTGTTCAACAATTTCTTTTTCTGTTAAATTTCTTATAAACCCACGTTTACCTGTAGCACAGAAAGAACAGTTTACAGAACAGCCAATTTGAGAACTTACGCACGCAGTTAAATTGGCACGATTGTCAAAACGCATCAAAACTGTTTCTACACATTCACCGTCAGGATATTCGATTAAATACTTAATCGTACCGTCTGAACTAACTTGTTTAACCTTTATTTTTGAATCCGTAACTGTCGCAACTTGTTTGAATTCTTCTCGAAATTGTTTAGATAAATCTGTCATTTCATCAATTGAAGAAACTGATTTTAGATAAATCCAGTTATGGATTTGTTTTGCTCTAAATTTTGAAGCATTCAAACCTAGTACTAATTCTTCTATCTCTTTTAATGACATGCCAGATAATATTTTCATTTATACATTCTCCCTATTTTTCTTGATAGAAGAAATCAAAGCTCCAACAATAAATACTAAGCCTGATAATCCTGTAACTACTTCAGGAACTTCTACAACTGTTGATACAAACATTAAAATTGCCAAAACTCCAATTGCCCAATGAGCACCATGCTCCAGATATGGATAACTCGTAAGAGTTTTTTCTTCTACAAGAAGTAGTGTTAAAGACCTTACAAACATCGCACCGAATGCAAGAGCTATTGTGATAATTATAATCTCGTTGCTTAGAGCAAAAGCTCCTAAAACTCCATCTAGTGAAAAAGATGCATCTATTAACTCTAAATACATAAAACTAATAAAACAAGAACAACCCAAAACTTCTTTTGTGTTGCAACAAGATTTTTCTCGTTTATCATTAAGAGTTTCAAGCTTGTTAGATATCGTATCTATCAAAAGAAATACAATGATACCTGATATACCTGCTAACAAGACATTCATTCTGATTGGTGCCGGTTGTATCATTTGAACAATATCTACAATAGCCAGTGCAATTAATGTATCAAAAATTTTTGTTCCAGGAAGTTGTTTAAGAGGCTTTTCTATAGGAACAATCCAATCCAATTCTTTTTTTGAATTGAAAAAGTATCCCATAAACAACATTATCAAAAATGCACCACCAAATGTTACTATTGGTGCGTG
>CAMGAZ010000195.1 GCA_946008205.1 uncultured Clostridium sp.
CATGCAAAAGGACAACCAGTATTAATTGGTACAGTTTCTATTGATAAATCAGAGAAGTTAAGTAAAATGTTAGATAAAGCAGGAATACCACATGAAGTATTAAATGCTAAGTATCATGAAAAAGAGGCTCAAATTATAGCTCAAGCTGGTAAATATGGTGCAGTTACAATTGCAACAAACATGGCTGGTCGTGGTACCGATATTATGCTAGGAGGAAACAGTGAATATTTAGCAAAACAAGAAATGAGAAAGCTAAAATATTCAGACGAAGAAATAGAAGAAGCTTCTGCACATAATGTTACAGAGGACAAAGCAATTTTATCAGCAAGAGAAAAATTTAACGAATTAGAGAAAAAATACAGTGAACAAATCAAGGAAGAGAAACAAAAAGTTATTGATGCTGGTGGACTAAAAATAATTGGTACACAAAGACACGAATCAAGAAGAATAGACAATCAGCTTCGTGGACGTAGTGGACGTCAAGGAGACCCAGGAGAATCTAGATTCTATATTGGACTAGATGACGACTTAATGAAAATCTTCGGAGGAGATATTATAACAAGAGTATATAACACTTTAGGTGCTGCAGAAGATATGCCAATAGAATCTAAAACAATTTCCAAGGCTGTTGAGAATGCTCAAAAGAAAGTTGAAGGAAGAAACTTCAGCATAAGAAAGAATGTATTACAATATGATGATGTAATGAATGTTCAAAGAAGTGTAATATATGACCAAAGAAGAGAAGTTCTTGATGGAAAAGATCTAAAAGAGAACATTCTAAAAATGATGGATTCTGTAATAGAATTAGTTGTAAATTCACACATCGTTCCTGGAGAAGAAATAAATAAAGAAGCTGTGACTCAAGATATTCAAACAACTCTTGGAATGGAAAACATAGAAGCATTAAAGAAGGAACAAGTTGATAGAGATGAACTTGTAAAAGAGTTAATAGAAAAAGCTCATCAAATATATGAAGCAAAAGAAGCTGAATTTGGAGCAGAAAATTTAAGAGAACTTGAAAGAGTTGTAATGCTCAAAATTGTTGACCAAAAATGGATGGATCATATCGACAACATGGATGAATTAAAGAAAGGTATTGGTCTTCGTGGATATGGTCAAAAAGACCCAGTAGTTCAATACAGACTAGAAGGAACAGAAATGTTCGATGATATGATAGAAGACATTAGAATTGATGTTGTAAAAATATTATTAAACATCCGTAAAAAAGAGGGACCAATTCAAAGAACAGAAACAACTAAGGTAACAGGGGCAGGACTTGAAGACACAGCTATTAATTTGGGTGATGGAAATATATCAGAAAAAGAAGGCGGAATGAATAAAACAATAGTAAATGAAGGCCCAAAAGTTGGAAGAAACGACCCATGTCCATGTGGTTCTGGTAAAAAGTACAAAAATTGTTGTGGCAAATAAACTGAAGCCCTTGGAATAAGGGCTTTTTACATACATTATTATTACAAAATTTTATTAGATACCTTATTAAATACCTTGCGTGAGGGTATCTAAAAGGTATCTAATTTGCATTAATAGACTAAAAAAGCCTTTAAAGGCAAGGATTTTGTTAGATAGGTACCAGTACCAAAGTGGGTTAGAGCATAAAAAATATTTTATGTATAAGAAATATGTTTTAAATTATGGTATAATAAAAACGAAATATATACTACTTTAATATTTATAAATAAGGAGGTAAAAATTATGTTATATGAAGAGGGAACTCTTACTGAGGAACAAGCAGAACAAGTAATTGGTGAAAAGATGATGGCTAGGATAAATTTTTTAAATAGTTGGTGCAAAGAAAATGGATTTAGATTGTGCTTACATTCTACCTTTAAAGGTGTAGAAAAAGATATATTTAAAGATGGATTAAACTTTCCGGTTCAAAGTACATTTGATTCAAAAGAAGAAATATTACAGGATGCAAATATTTCTGAAAAAGATTTAGAGTCTTTAGAAAATTGGGTTAAAAATCATAATGGTCATGCTGGAAAATTATCAAGAATTTATGAAACTTATCCACCTGTCGAAACTGCAACTGTTACTGGCTATACTCAGTTGACGGCTAAAGATTTACTTGAATATAATCATAGGGGTGGAGATATAACGGTAATCTTATGTGTACCAATTAAAAGAATCCAAAGTATAGGAACAGGATCAAGTGATGAATTTAGAGTAGGTTTTTCAAGACACATTGATCCATATTTAAGAAGAACTATATCTTGTAAACAAAATCAAAGAGGTGAATTTAAATATAAATCAGAATATTTATATCCTCCACAAAGTGTTTTGTGTGCATTCGATAGGGATAACATTAAGATAAAATTTAATCAAGAATATGATGAAACATTTTATTTAGATTCAAGTACACCTCAAAATGGTAATTTAAAAAAAGGTGACTTGTTTACACAATTAAGAGAAGTAGAACAAAAATTTTTATCAGGTAATGTACAAGGTCGAAGTAGATAAAAACTAAATTTAGATACCTTTTTAGATACCCTCAGCTATAAATGAGGGGTGATTTATAGGGAAATATAGTGACAAAAAGTGGCCAATTAACAAGAAAAATGATAAAAAATGACCAGAAAAGTAATAAATAAGAAGGCCATGTGGTTCTGGCAAGAAATACAAAAACTGTTGTGGTAAAAACCAGTAATATCAATGGTTACAGAGAACAACCAATATGTTAAATATGATAAAAAATAGTCATTTGACAGCGAATTGACAGCGATAGGTAAAAATATGGATGTCAAAATCGTAAAAGTGTTGAAAATACTGTGATACAAGCTCGATGTCAATATTGATAATAGTAAAAAGAGTTAAACATTTTTATATGTATAACTCTTTTTTATTTGCTAAATTAAATATTTGGAGGTAAAACTATGGTCAACGTGAGAAAGAGAGGAAACAGTTATCAATATTATTTTGAGATTGCACCAGTAGATGGAAGAGGCATATAAAAATATTATTAAAAATCATGTTAAACCTCGATTGGGATTTTATCGATTATCACAAATAACAACATCTACACTACAAGAATTTGTTAATAATATATATGTAGAAAAGGGTTCATCCCATAAAGGACTATCATCATTTTCTTCAACATAAGGGCGTAAAAAATCGTGTATTTTATGAATTAAAGACATATTAAAATCTCCTTACAATATATTTCAATTATTATAGAATAAAAACTAATATTTTGCAAATAGGAGTTTTTGTGATAAAATATAGCATGATAAGAAAAAAGAATGGAGTAATAATCAATATGGTAAATTTGTTTTTTAAAGTAAATAATAAATTTTTAATTCATAAATGCGAAAATGAAGTTGCTGAAAAATATGGTGATTTCTTAAATTTTCCAGAAAGCCACATGGAAATATGGGAAAAATTTTATGCAAAGAAATATCATGTCGACTTTGATTATTTCCCAAGAGGTAGAGTAGTATATAACATAAATGAGAAATGCTATTACATATACCATGACAAATGTATAACAAATTTAGAAGAAATACTAAAAGAATATGAAAATGAAAAATATAAAATATGCACAGATTATCATTATCAATGTAGAAAATGTAACAAAAATTATATTATTTAAAATAGAGGAGTATTTTATGATTAGTAAAATTGATATAAAAGATTATGAAAAAGCAATGCAAGAAGGAAAATATGA
>CAMGAZ010000196.1 GCA_946008205.1 uncultured Clostridium sp.
GTATACAAAAGTACCAAAATTATTCCCATAAGAATACTATTAAACGGACTAAATAGACTCTCTAAAAAGTAATCGTACCATTTCTTCGGTTTGCTTCCTTTAATCTCATTCGTTCCATATTTTTCTAAATTTAGTTTTACTTGTTCATCTCTCAAACCAGTCTTCAAATTAACATTATTATCTTTTATAAAATCATCAACTGATGACAAAGCATCTTTCCCATAAACTTTATCTATATTAATATCTTCTTTTACTTGTCGCATACAAACACTTCTTTCCTGCATTTTTTATAGTGTTTGCAATTTTAAATTAATTTATTAAGTTTTTTCAGTTATTACAAAATTCGAGAGATTTTACATTTTATTCGTATTATTATGTAGAGTGCCTTTCGCTTTTACCAACATAGCAAAACCCGATAGAGGTGTAACTCTATCGGGTTTTAATTGTTTTATGAACTCTTACGATTTTATGATTAAATTATAGCACCGTATTTCCATTATTTCAATAATTGTTGCCCATAATTTGTTAAACCTATAATCCAAGGTTCAGTTTTTGATATTTAGGGTATAATATTTGTTCATACCTTTGAGCTAAAATATTTATATAAAAATTTTTTCTACAATCGGAGATACATGGAATATTATTTATCATTTCTTTTATTTCTTCCATATTTATTTTAGGGAATATATTTACTATAGCTTCGTTACATTCTGCATTTGTAGTTGATAGAATAAATTGTGCATAGTTTATTTTCTTTCCATTTTCTTTTAAACATGAGTAACAGTTTAAAGCAAGATTCTTTAGCTCTGTATCGTTTATACTTTTTATTTCCTCATCATCAAGTAGTGGATTTAAGCAAGAACCACAATCATAAATTGGTGCAAATGTTATTTGGTCTGTTTCGTTGTCTTTTAAAAAGCCCCAGTTTCCATTATGCCTATCTGTATTCCCTATTAGGCTATCCACAACAAACATTTCCCAAAATTTTTTTATTGTGTCTGTTTCATTAATTAAGTTTTTATTATCTGATATAATTTTCATTATATCTGTAATTTCAGTTTCTACTTTCTTATCTAATAAAGTACTGTTCGCTAAGTTTTCAAATTCATATAATGTTTTATTTTCTGTAGTAAAGTCTTCGCAAGCACAAACAATTTTCTCTTTTCCATTAATATTGTAATATCCTAATAATGTTTTTTGTGTTTTAATTCCTATTAGTTCAAATATTTTGCTTCCTATATATTCTGAAAATGCATTGTTTATATATGACAAATCTTTGTTTTTTTGTCTTAATGGGTCTGGAAATTTTACTAAATATTTTACATTATTATATATAAGAGTTTTCTTTTTTTCAGAACCTTTATATTGGTTTATTTCTTCTTTGCATTTTGTAAAGTCTATCATATTATTTTCCTCTCGATTTATTTTATATTTATATTATAACACAAGATAGGCTTTTTTCAATAAAAATTTTACCTACTTACAGCCATTCGCCATATTTTTTGATATATTTTTTCTTTATAATTTCTACTAGTATTGAATAAATTGCTAATAATATTATTACAAATCCATAATAGCTAAGTGGCAATATTTCAAAGTGGAAACTTGGTATGTTGTGCAATATTATTGGTGTAACTATTGTTCCTGCTATTGTTATTAATGTTGATATTGTTAAAAATTTATTTGCTCTTGATTCTATGAATGGCATTTTAGCTGTTCTAACATAGTGAATTATCATTGTTTCTGATATTAAACATTCTACAAACCAAGCTGTTTGGAAAAATGTTTCTTTTCCAGCATTGTATCCAAATAAAAACCAGAATCCTAAAAATGCTATCACATCTATAATCGAGCTTGTAATTCCCATTACATTCATAAATTTACTAATTCCTTTGGTACTCCATTTTTTAGGTTTCTCTAAAAATTCTTTGTCCACATCATCATATGGAATTGCTATTTGAGATATGTCATATAAAAAGTCTTGTAATAGCATTTGTATTGGAAGTAATGGCAAGAATGGTAAGAATATGCTTGCTATTACTATGCTAAATACATCTCCAAAGTCTGCGCTAAGTGCCATTTTCATGTATTTTATAATGTTGCCATACACTTTTCTTCCTTCTACAACTCCGTTGTATATCACATTCAAGCTTTTTTCTAGTAATATTATATCTGCCGCTTCCTTTGCAATGTCTGTGGCAGTATTTACGCATATTCCAACATCTGAAACATGTAATGATGGTGAATCGTTTACTCCATCTCCCATATATCCTACTACATGTCCATTTTTCTTTAGCTGGGTTACCACTCTTTCTTTTTGTAGTGGGTTCATTCTTGCAAATACAAAAACTTCCTCAACTTGTTTTGAAAGTTCTTCATCTGTCATTTTGTCTATGTCTGTTCCTATTAAGATTTTAGTGTTATCTATTCCTACAAGATTGCAGATATTTCCTGTTGCATAAGGGTTATCTCCAGTTAAAATTTTAGTTGTAACTCCTATTTCTTTTAATTTATTTAAAGTCTCTTTTACATCCTTTTTTGCTGGATCTAGAAATGCTACAAATCCTATAAAAGTCATATCATTTTCATCAGAAATGTTAAATACGTTTATTCCCCTATATTCTCTCTTTGATGCCAAAGCTATAACTTGCATTCCTTGAATAGCATATTCTTTTGCTTTTTGTTCTACTTCTTCAATTAATTCTGAGGTAAGCGGTCTTATTTGACCATTGTATTTAACTTTGGTGCAAACTTTTAAAATTTCCTCTAGTGCTCCTTTTGTGAACATTCTATACCCATTGTTTTTGTTGCTACACACAACAACACTCATTCTTTTTCTAGTATAGTCAAATGGTATTTCATCAATTTTCTTATATTCATTAACTATATCTTTTATGTTTCTCTCATTTCCATAACTTATAATAGCTCTATCTACTAATGTTTTCATTCCGGTACCAAAGTAGCTATTTAAATATGCATATTCTAAAATTGATACATCTTCATTTCCATTAACATCTATATATTTTTGAAGAACAATTTTATTTTCTGTTAAAGTTCCTGTTTTGTCTGTGCATAATACATCTATTGCACCCAAATTTTGGATTGAGCTTATGTTTTTTACAAGAGTTTTCTTTTTTGCCAATACCTTAGTTCCACTTGTTAAATTTACATTAACAATCATTGGTAGCATGCTAGGAGTAATTCCAACCGCTACTGACAGAGCAAATAAAATTGCTTCAAGCCAGTCTTTTCTAATAATTCCATAAATTACAAAAACTGCTACTGATACAATAACCATGTATTTTATAAGCATTTTTGTAATATTGTTCATTCCTTTTTCAAAGTTCGTTGGTTCTTTTTTATTATCTACTTCTTTGCTCATTCTTCCTAGATATGTATTAAACCCTGTGTTTATTACGACTCCTGTTGCACTTCCACTTACTACGCTCGAACCCATTAAGCAGACATTGGAAATAGCAAATATTTCTTTTGCTCCATTTCCACTTTGAGCAATTTTTTCTACTGGCACGCTTTCTCCTGTAAAAACAGATTGATTTACAAATAAATCTTTGCTATCTATTAGGATTAAATCTGCCGGTATCATTGCTCCTGCACTTAGCTTTACAAAATCCCCTATTCCAACTTTTTCAACTCATAACACTCTAACTATTCCACTACT
>CAMGAZ010000197.1 GCA_946008205.1 uncultured Clostridium sp.
CATTTATTGCATCATATCTAAAATTATATAAACTTATTAAATGTATTCTTGAATCCAGCTCTTTTTCTAGCTCTCCCTTGGCATATATTGTAAAAATCGTTACATCATAATTTTTGACAAGTCTATTTGATACGTCTACTAATACCCTTTCTGCTCCTCCAAGGGTGAGCCCAGTTATGCCAAATATTATTTTTTTCATATAGAATCCTTTCTCGTATAGATTTTCATTTTTCCATCTTCTATGTCTTTTATTCCGTTTATCAATAATGCAGATAATGCTATTATAATCATCATTGTAGACGAATTAAAGAATGTATATCCTGATAAAAATGAAATTATTATTGCAAGCCATAAGCCAGCCACTACCATAGCAAATTCTACAGATACATCTTTTATATTTTTAATTACTATATATGCTCCATACGTGGCAATTACTAAAAACGGCATAAAGTATAAGAAAAATCCTATTACTCCAAAGTTATATAAAAATGCTGGTACTTCCATTTCAAATATCATTTCATAAAAGTGAGTCATGTAGCCATTTCCAAACAACAGCATAGGAATACTATTTTGATTTTTTGCTAATGTACTATGATAAATAAATTGCAATGCTCTCATATTTGTATATGGAATTTGTTTTTCATTTGCTGTGTTATATAACTCCATAATTGTTTTTTGCATATCTTCTGACATGTAATTTTCATCAAGTGTGCCTGATTTTATTTGTTTTACTAAATTTAGAATATCCCCTGTAACATGAGAATTTTGTCCAATCATGTCATCATATATTTCGCTCTCTCGATTTTGTAATTGTTTTCTTCTTTCTATAGTTTTAGAACCAAATATTGCAACTGCTATACCCATAACAATAAAGGCTATTACAGCAGCTATAATTATTTTTTTATTTACGTTTTTATTATGTAACAATCCATGTAAAAAAGAGAATCCTGCATATGCCACTATTGCAAGGGCAAAGCCCAGTAATCCAGTTCTTGTTCCTAACAAGGTAGATAAATACGCACCAACTAATACCGTAACCATGAAAGCCCATATTCTTATTGCTATATTATTCTTTTTGCCTATCATCGGTAAAATAATAAATAGTGACAAAATCATAATTGTGCCAATGCTATTTCCGGATTCGAACCAGCCTTTGTAGCCAACTCTGTCTTCAGCATATGTAAATGAAGATGTTCCCGTAATTAATGCCAAATACATAAAAACAATATACAAAGTTAGTGAAATTAAGATGCTTGTCTTTAGCTTATTTACAGCCCTTCCTTTATCTTGTTCTTTAATTTCATTTTCTCTATTTTTTTCTGCAAAGAAATATATGTATATAAATAAATTTATTATCATGAATGTATAATTTACTAAATATTGTAATTCTCTTAGCTCATTTCCATAACTGCATCCAGATTTTAATACATGGAATATATACATATGGCATATTGCATATAATACATATATTATTGCTACAATTGTAATTTGTGGTTTTATTTTATCTTTGAAGAAAATATATCCAATAGCAATGATTGGAATAATTGGTCTCAAAATTGTAGATATTGAAAAGAATGTATTAAAATAATTCCTAAATAAAAAACTTGCCACGTCCAAAATAGGGCACACTATAATAAAAAGGCATAGAATGTTTTCCATGGTAAATATTTTTCCATGCTTTTTATTAGCTTCTATTATATCTGTTTTTGATGTATTATTTTCTGTAGTATTATTCATTATTAATTTTCCTTTTTTTATTATATAAATGTTATATCATTATACACGCAAAAAAACAAGACAAAATATTAATTTGTCTTGTTTAAATTTGCATTACTTTCTATTTCGTCTTTTACTATTTTTCAATATTTCCTAATAATTTTCACAAAAAGTAAACGACTTTTTGCAGTTCTCACACATTTTTCAAACGACTTTTGCTATTATCTTACACATTTTTCAAACGACTTTTATAAATTTTGTTACTTTGCAATCTTTAACAGAATATCAATTATCTCGTTATTTAGTCCACAAGAGCCGTGAATTGTAACTACATTTGTCTTAAAATAAATCTAAATATTTCAGTATATATCTTAAAAGTAAAGCTATTTACAGATTTCATATATCTAATATTTTCAATTTTGATTGTATTTAATATTTTGTTTTTCTTCCAATTAGGAAATTTTTCATTTAATAATTTCCAATTTTGATCTAATAATCTTTTTCGTATAGTTTTATCTTGTATTTTGCTTATTCTTTTTAATGAACTGCAAAGTAAATATCTTGCATAATTGTATTCTAGCTCATCTTGATAATATTCATACAAGTTATTTTGTTTGTAATATTCTATAACATGATCTAATACTGTAAATATTTCAGCTGTTCTTTCATTTTGAACATTTGCAATTGAATTTTTTCTTTGCGTATAATGCACAAAGCATTTGTCAATATAAGAGATTGTATTTAGATGTGGTATTAATTTGTATGTAAACTCTACATCTTCATATCTTAATCCTTTTGGAAAGTTTATCCCGTTATCTAACAATATTTTTCTACGAATTAATTTGTTCCAAGCTACAACTCTAACAAATGCAAGCATTTCTTTTTTGTTATTGTAATTAAATCGTTTATCTTGTTTTACCTTGTTAGGATATTCCCATAAAAAGTCGCATTCTACATAATCAGCATCATCTTCTTTTGCTTTGTTATACATCTCTTCATACGCATTTTTCTCTATATAGTCATCAGAATCTAGAAATGCAATATATTCTCCAGTAGCATAAGGTATTCCAAAGTTTCTAGCATCAGATAGTCCACCATTTTCTTTTTCTAAATATTTTACTTTTACATTATATTTTTTAGCATATTCTTTTGCAATGTCTCCAGACTTATCTGTTGAACCATCATTTACAAGAATAATTTCAATATCCTGCATCGTTTGATTTATCAGTGAATCTAAGCATCTATTTAAATAGTTTTCTACATTGTATATTGGAACTATAACACTTACTTTAGGCATTTTAATATCGTCCCCCTAGATTATAATTTTCAACTGTTAATTAGATTTATCTTAGTTTTAAGTACAATTCTATGCTCATATCTAGTATTATCTTTTTTATAAATTGCTTAATGCTACGAGCTTTGATGTTCTTTTGCATTTTTCGTTTTCTTATCTCTTTAATATATTCTTTTCTTTCTTTTCCTTCTAAATTGTTAACTTCTAATATTATGCAATTTGTATAATATATTTTTATATTATTTTTCGATTTATCAGAAATACTATAATTTTCTATCGCTTTTATCATATTATCATAGTGTTTTAATAAATCATTTGCTCTTTGGAAGCTTTTTGCTTTATTCCCTCTAGTTATACTTTTTTCTGTTTGCACATAATTATAATATCCAATGTCTGTTGAAGCTACTCTTTGGGCTTTAAGTATAATTAATGGAACTAGCCCAAAGTCCTCGTGGTAAAGTCCTTTAGCGAATTCAAATTTATTATTTATGTAAAATTCTCTTCTATAAATATAGCCCCAAGCAACTTCCGTCATAACATCTGTTTTATACAAAATATCAAAAGCTTCTTCTCCTGTCTTATTTTCAAATGTAGGGCTTACGTTTTTTTCAATTAACTCTCCGCTTTCTTTTACTTTTGAAATTCCTATCTTTATCATCTCATAT
>CAMGAZ010000198.1 GCA_946008205.1 uncultured Clostridium sp.
CATTAATGTCAAATCAAACATCAGAAAATAATAAGCGAATAGCTAAGAATACTCTATTCCTATACTTACGCATGTTCGTCATGATGCTGACGGCATTGTTTACATCCAGAATTGTCTTGGATGTTCTCGGTGCTGCCGACTATGGATTGAACAATGTTATTGGAGGTGTTGTAGTTCTCTTTTCTTTCTTAAATGCAGCTTTACTTTCTGCAACGCAACGATTTCTAAATTTTTATTTAGGAAAGAAAGATATTAAGCAAGCCAATGTAGTGTTCTGTATGAGTATGAATACTTATTTGTTGCTTTCTATTATTGTCATAATACTTGGTGAAACTATAGGATTATGGTTTGTCAATACTCAGCTTAATATACCTTCAGAAAGACTGTATGCAGCGCAATGGGTGTATCAATTCACTTTACTTCAATTTGTTGTTAATTTGTTGCGTGTACCTTATAATGCATCAATAATAGCCTATGAAAAGATGAATTTTTATGCTTATATATCGTTGATAGAAGTCATTGCAAAACTGGTTGTTGTTTATCTACTATATATAACAACATATGACAAACTGATATTCTATTCTTTCCTTTATACGATAGTCCCATTTGTCATTGCACTAGCTTATAAGCTGTACTGCAATAATAATTTTGAAATAACGAAGTACAGAGCGGTATGGGACAAGATTGCTTTCAAAGAAATGTTTAGTTTCTCTGGGTGGTCTTTGTTTGGAAGTTTAGCAAATTTAGCTGCGCAGCAAGGTTTAAATATTCTGATAAATATTTTCTATGGTGTGACAGTTAATGCCGCAGCTGGCATAGCAAATCAAGTCTCAAATAATGTTTATGGATTTATTTCTAATTTTCAGACAGCTTTCCAACCACAAATAGTCAAAACGTATGCCGCTAAAGAGATAGAGAAATTTCATAAACTGATATTTCAAACATCCAAATTTTCTTATTTTATGGTTATAGTATTGGTTATGCCTATACTTTTTACTATTGATGGACTTTTGGAGATATGGCTGAAAGCGGTTCCAGAATATACAGCCATATTTTGTCGTCTTATATTGATTTTTTTCTCAATAGAAGCAATAACTGCTCCATTGTGGATGTCTGTTCAAGCGACAGGAAAAATTCGTAACTATCAAATATTGATGGCAAGTTTGATTTTACTGAATTTCCCGATAGCTTATATTGTTTTAAAAAATGGTCTGCCTGTCTATACAGTTTGGATTGTACGTATTATTATTAATATAATTACGATGACAGCAAGATGTATATACATGAAACACAAGTTAGATTTCCCTTTGCTTCCGTATGTGCGCCAAGTTATAATACCTATTATAACTGTCACTGTTGTCGCTTTATAAACAATGATTTTATTAAAAAAAATAATTCGTCTGACAAAACTTGTACTGAAGTTGTCGGTATTTAGAAAAAGCAAGATGGCTTTTATCTTTGGTTCTCCTTATCATCCTAACATGGGAGATCAAGCTCAAACCTATTGCTTATGTTATTGGTTGAAAAATAACTATCCATCATTTGAGCAGATAATCTTTAGATATCCATCTTCTTCGGAAAAGATCTTGAAAATTGTTAGATTTTTTATCCGTAAAAATGATATGTTCATATGCCATAGTGGATATCATCTCACAAATTTATATCCGGAGCAAAAGGTGTATTTCTATTTGATTAAACATTTCAAAGATCATAAAATTGTGATATTCCCTCAGACAATCAATTATACGACGGCAGAGGCATTGTATGAAGCGCAGCAAGTTCTGAATAGTCATCCTAATCTGACAATTCTTTGTAGAGATGAAAAATCTTACGCCTTTGCACAACAATATTTTACTATGTCAAAATTGATGTTATATCCAGATATAGTTACTTCTTTAATAGGAACAAGAAAATTCACGAATAAGAGGAGTGGTATTTTGTTTTGTATGCGTGATGATATAGAAGCTTTTTATAAGCCATCACAGATAAACGAATTGAAAACTAGATTTCAGGGCGTTTATATTAATCAAACAGACACAACCATCCATAATATTTCTATCCAAGAAATATATAATGATAGAGGTAAAATATTAAGTGAAATATTTGAAGAGTATTCCAAGTATGAAGTGGTCATAACTGACCGCTATCATGGTACGATATTCTCACTTATTGCAGCAACACCAGTTGTAGTCATAGGTTCGACAGATCATAAACTTAGTTCTGGTGTGAAATGGTTCCCTAGGAATATATTTGGTGATTATATCACTTTTGCTAACGATTTAGATGAGGCTTATTCGAAAGCTATCCAAATGTTACAGAATTCAAAAAAAATATCTCATGAACTGCCTCCTTTCTTTAAGGAGAATTATTATGATATTCTTAAGAAAAGATTGGAGTCTAATAGCAATAAATGAAGATGACAAAACTGTGTGATAAAGATAAGTGTACTGGCTGTTTGGCATGTTATAATGCATGCAATCATGATGCAATAAGTATTATTTCTGATGAAGAAGGATTCTTAATCCCTTCTATAGATACGAGTAAATGTGTTGGTTGTAATTTATGTGTTAGGTCTTGTCCAGTTTTATCATTTATAGACCATCCTCGTTTAAGTTCAATTGAGGCTTATGCAGCATGGCAACATGATTATGATATAGTGAGAAATAGTTCTTCCGGAGGTGTTTTCACTGCTATTGCTCAATGGGTTTTAAAAAAACAAGGAGTTGTTTATGGAGCTGCCTTTGATAAGAATCTTAAGGTATCTCATATAGGAGTTAATGATGTGAATGAGCTACATCTGTTACAACAGTCAAAATATGTTCAAAGTAATGTTGGCAAGAGTTTTTATCTGGCTAAACAATATTTAAGAGAAGGACGTTGGGTGTTATTTACAGGTACTCCTTGTCAGATAGCAGGACTTAATAACTATTTAGGGGTAAAATTTGATAAAAGCAAATTGTTGACACTTGATGTCGTTTGTCATGGTGTTCCAACTCCTTTGGTGTTTGAAGATTATAAGAAGCATTTGGAACAGAAATATCGTGCAAGGGTGACAAACTTTTCTTTCCGTGATAAAAAGTGGAGTTGGCTACATTTCAATGTAAAGGCTACATTTTCCAATGGCAAAGAGTATTATGGAACATGGGAAACGGATCCTTTTATGAGAGGATTTTTACGTGAATATTTCTTGCGTCCATCCTGTCATCAATGCAAATATGCCAGTTTAGAAAGACCAGGAGATTTGTCTATAGCAGACTTTTGGTGTTATAAGCATCAGCGCCAAGAAGAACAAAATAAAGATAGAGGAATTAACGCTGTATTGGTCAACACTGTTCAGGGAAAGATAGTTTTTGATGAAATTAAAAAGGACTTGTTTGCCTACCAAAAGCCAATAGATGAACCTGTCCGAACTAATCAAGCATTGCGGGGCTGCTTTCCTCCATCACCTAAGAGAGTGGATTTTTGGAAAGATTATAAAATGTATGGTTTTGAATATCTTATTCCGAAGTATCTTTATCCTGAAAAAATGGGATTGGGCTTAAAAATACTTTATGGGTTAGGAAAAAAACCTTATTATATATACAATGGTATTGTTAGGATTTTGACAAATATTACAAATAAATCATAAGCATGGATAAATT
>CAMGAZ010000199.1 GCA_946008205.1 uncultured Clostridium sp.
AGGTTGATTGTTTTGTTGTGTTTTTGCATTTTTTTCATTTTGTTCTGCAGTTGGTTCTCTTATGGGTAACGTATCATGTCCGGGCTGACAAATTCGACACATTCTTCCACAACCTCTACGAATTTCAACAACTGCTCTATCCTGAACAGAGCTGGAATACGGTATAGGATAAGATGTTGGTGCAGTTTCAAGAGATAACTGTGCAATTCTTTTTCTTACTTTTAAGTTATAACCTTTTACCCAAACAGCCTCAATTTTTGATAACTCTTGTAATCGTTTTTTTCTTGGATAATTTTTGGTATTCTTCAAAACCTCACAAAATTCAAGCAAAACATCTTCACCATCACCTATTAAAAAACAATCTATAAAATCAGACATCGGTAACGGATTATATGTACAAGGACCTCCTGCAAAAACTATTGGGTCCGAATCATCTCTATAATCATTTCGATAAGGAATTTGACTTACCTCTAGCATTTTTAGAACTGTAGGATAAGCCATTTCATATTGCAAAGAAAACCCGACAGCATCAAAGTTCTTTAAATTTCTTTTTGACTCCACACCATACAAAGTTGGTGTAGCATAATCAGGTTCTGGAGCATATACCCTATCTGCCATATACTCATCAACCTTATTAACAAGTTCATAAAGAACCCTTACACCTAGATTACTTATTCCTATTTCATATTTATCAGGAAAAGCTAAAGCAATTCTTACCTGAGCTTTATCAAAATCCTTGTTGCAGGAAAGAAATTCTCCACCTACATACTGATAAGGTTTTGTACAGTTGTAAAGGTTTTCTCTTTGTTGTCTAAAAAAACAATTCATTATGCTAAATCTTCCGGAAAATATTTATCTATTTCGACTATTGTACCATTTAAAACATTATTATCAAAAGCTTTTATAAACGGAACCAAGTCCTCATTTTTTATATCATAATTGTACAAGCAAACCTCACCATCAATTTTACGCATAACACGTACTATGTAATGACATTTTTTAGCATAAGCTAAAAGGTTTGGCTCTATAAATTTTTTGCCATTTTCATCACGTTTGAGTTTCACATAATTATACCCTGCAAAGAACTTAATCTTATCACTGTCTTCCAGCGGTAAATCACTATTGTGACGTTTAAAAATATTAATAACTTTTTGGTTTATTTCATCTTTTGCCATTCTTCTAATCCCTATAGTTTTATTAAACAATATAATTTCGACATGTTCAAGTCATTCATTCGGAGTATAATTTTTTAGAAATATATACTTATTTCAAATTTCTTATATAATTAATTTATAGGGATTAACTTTGATTAGGAGAATAATTATGTTACCACTAATAACAGAAGATCAATCATCTTTAGCTTTTTCTGAGATTTTTCAAGATGTTCAAGTTTGGAGAAAAAACATGATTCATTACTTGAAAGAAGAAAACCCGGAAATTAATACTGCTATATTAGAGGCAGCTAAAACAACCGATTTAGACCCAAAAGCAGTTGCACTAGGTGCATATATGACATACAGATTATTAGAATTGGCATCAGACGAGGATAACGGATTTGATGCTGATGTAGAATAACATAAAACAAATAACAATTTAGCATTAAAAATATTATAAAAATTAGCAATTTCTCGAATGACAAATTGCAATTGCTATTGCATCTACAGTATCATCTAGTTTTGTAAGATTATCAGTGTTTTAAGACAGCTTTACCATACTTTCTACTTCTTTTTTGGTTGCTCGCCCATAACCCGTTAAAACTTGCTTAACCTCTATGGGAGTGTATTCATAAATAGGAATATTGTATTTTTGTAGAACAGTTAATATAACCCCTCTAGCCTCTGCAACCGGAATTATTGTTTTTTGGTTTTTAAAGAAATAGAGTTTTTCAATAGAGGCACAGTCAGGTCTATATTTTTCAACAATTGTACACATATCATTGAATATATCTAATAACCTTTCTTCATCTTTACAATCTTTGCAAGTCTGAATCGAACCTGATGAACATAAAGAAATCTCATCATTTGTGTAATCAATTAATCCGTACCCGACAATCGCCATTCCGGGATCTATTCCTAAAATTTTCATGAAATTATTATACCATTAAAAATTTTGTGCTAGTATTTATATATACAAGACTTTCAGGGGGAACAATGGACGAAAAAAAAATTATAGGCTTTCCAAGAGCAATGTCATATTACACACACTATCCTTTTTGGTATGGATTTTTTAATGCGTTAGGTATTGAAGTTGTATTGTCTGACAAAACAACAAAAGAAACGGTTTCTAATGGTGCAGCATTAGTTGTTACTGAAACATGCCTGCCTATAAAAATTTACGTAGGAAACGTTTTGAACTTATTAAATAAAGGTGTAAACAGAATTTTTGTTCCATCTATTCAATCTATTGCTCCTAAAATCTACAACTTCTCAAAAATCAGAGGATTACCTGATTTAATCAGAAATATCATAAAACAATAATTCGAATTAATAGACCCGACTCTTGACAAATCAGAAAAAGATCAAGGTTTATACAAAATGTTAGCTGAAAGTGTTGCTTGTTTTGGTATAACAGATTTTGACACGATAAGAAACGCATCTAAAGAAGGTTGGAAACTGTACAACAATTTTCACGTAATGGCAAGAAGTGGAGTTCCTTACAACAAAGCGTTCAAAAATGCACTTGAAGGAAATATTATATTAGAAAATGACGACAAAGAGTACTCAATCTCTGTCGCTATCGCAGCTCATGATTATAACATTTTTGATAACCATGCAAGCATGAAAATATTTAAAAAGCTTGAAAAAATGGGTGTTAAAGTATACAGTTCAATAAACCTTACAGACGAAAAGAAGATGGAAGGTTTAAACACATTAGACCAAAAAATGTACTGGGCTAACGAACTAGAAATGAACGGAACTGCTGGACATTACCTAAAAGACAATAAAATTGACGGTCTTATAACTGTAAACTCATTTGGTTGTGGCCCTGATTCATTAATGGTTGAAAAAATATCACGCAAAGCGAAAGAATTTGGTAAACCATTACTTATTTTAACTATTGACGAACATACTGGTGAAGCCGGCTTTATCACAAGATTGGAAGCTTTTGTTGATATGTTATTTAGAAAAAAGCGTAAACAAATCATTAAACAAGCTAATATAGAAGAAGATTTTTCTCCAAATACTAACATTTGCGAAAATATTATCTAGAATTACTATAAAGGAGAAGATTACAACTCGTAATTTTCTTCTTTATTTAACACTCTATCATCACGCCAATAACTATTATAAGTCCTAGCATCTCTGATTATTTTTACCCAAGTAAAATAGTTTTGTTTGAAATGTTCTCTGTTTCTATCAATATATTGAATAGTCATTAATCCTTCAGCAGCTTTAGTTGTTCTCAAAATTTCACCTTGTGCAGCAATTCCATTGTAGTTTGCAGTACCTCTGACAGCTATAGAATCTACAGAAGAATATTTTAAGTATTTGTATTTGCCAGTAGGGTTTTGTCTTTGTAATTGTGCAGTAATACGGTCTGAAAGCTGATGAGCATAAAAGGTACTGTCTTTATAAGAATGAACAATTACGGTCTGTTTCCAATTCTTATAAGTTTGTCCATCTGGTAC
>CAMGAZ010000200.1 GCA_946008205.1 uncultured Clostridium sp.
CTGGATATACTTCATTTGTAAAATCATCAACAGTAATTGATAGTGTGCCACTTTTAAAAGATAAGTCTTTTTCTGCTATTATATCATCAGCTCTTAAAGTGGTATTGTTTCTATCTTCTGTTATTTTTGCGTCTATTAATCTTCCTAAAACTGGTACTTTAGAATCTGTTAAAATTTTATATTTTTTTGTTGCATAATCAATTTGATTATATTTAGCATTTCTTAAACCTATACTAGCCATTTATATACCTACCTTTCTTGAACGAAATTGTTCTGTGATATAGTCCTGTATCCTCTTCATACATTTCGATACTATCTCCATCCCAAATCCATTCATTTTCTTTCATTTTATTTTTTATATCTTTCATTATTTTTAAATAATTGCTATCTGAATAAATATCTATATCAACATTAACTTCGCTATCAGTAATTTCATCATCACTTGAAAAAGAAGGTATTTCGTCAACTATTGTCCATACAACATATGTTTTTTTATTACCTTTATATTTCAAATGTGCAACTGGTACATCTAAATTTAAAATATTCTTGATTTCACTTTCCATATTCTACTCCTTCGGCAAATATTTATCTTGAACTTTTTCCATTTCCGCTTCTATTTCTGATTTCTTAAATGATTTTCTTAAAAATGGTTTCTTTTTTTGTTTAGATGTTCCATATTCAAAAACATTGGCAACAAGTGGTGCTGGTGTTTCAACACCTCTTTTATTCTTAAAATATCCATAAAATCCAACTTTTGTATTTATTCCATCATCACTTGGTGTTTTATACACTCTAGTTATTTTTAAACATTTCATAATATTTGAATTTTTAAATGAACCAGGTATATTATTTATAATGTTTTTATAAACTTTTTCTGCACCTGCTTTTGTCATTTCACCTAATATCTTTTCACTATCATCATCTAAATCTTGAAACATTTTTATTAAATCATTCGGCAATTCTTCATCAAATCTTGCCATTATTTTGTTACTCTTTTGCATTGAAGTTCAAGTTCAATATTTGCTTCATCAATATTGTTTAGATATTCAACTGTATAAATTTTATCTTTAAATTTTACATATACTTTTCTGTTTGAATTGTAATAAGCATCTTCTACTGTTTTAGAATATCTAATAGTAAAATTAGTATAAGCTTTTTCAAAATCAGAACCACTTGCAATTAAAGTATATCCTTTTGTAGTTTTTACTTTAGCAAAAGGTTCGAGGATAACAGCTTCTGTTTTAGTAACAAACCCGTCGTTATCCTCTACTTCTTCAATTTGATATATAGATATTTTTTTATCATAATCTCCTGCATTTATCATAGATTATTCCTCGTATGCATATCAAGAATAGTTTTCACAGTATTATTTATGTTTTTACCATCAACATACTACTATAACAAAGTCCGAATATGTATCGAGTATTTCATCTTCTGCATTTTCGGACTTTTGTGGTATTCCTGTATAATTTTCTATATAATTTTTAGCAATATTTAAAAATAATTCTATATCTTTTTCATCTTCTTCACTAATTTCTGATAACCTCAAATAATCAGCAATATCTTTTGCAGTAATTTCACTTACTTTCATTGTTATCCTCCTTTTTTAGGAAGTTTTACTATGCAGCATCAGTTGTTCCAGATACTGCAACAGCTATTTTTTGTGTATTTTCTACTTTAGCATCTAATTCACTATATCCACATACACCAATTGCGTGTTGTGTAGCAAATTTTTCAACTAATACTTGTATTTCCATTTCTTCTGTTTCTTTAACAGCTAGTCCTGAGAAATCTCCATAGAATATTACTGGTTTTGTTTCTGTTCCTAGTTTTTCAACTTTTTCAGAGCAATAAACTGGTTTTCCTAAAAGTTCATAATCCCATTTTTCGTTCAATGCTCTATTTAAGATGTAATTTCCATCTTTATCTTTTAATTTTCTTATTTTCTTTCTTGTATCTCTATTCATTATCCAATAAGCATTTGTTTGGAATGTATCTGGTACTGCTTCTTGAATATCAATTAATTCATCAGCTGTAACTGAAGATTTATTTGATAAAACAACTTTCATATTTGTTGAATCATAAGAACCAACAATACCTGATATTTTAGTTGATGTACCATTTATCATTTCACCTTCATAGAATAATTTAAATTTTTCTGCCATTTTATTGATTACATACTCAGTTAAATTAAAGTCACTATTATTTAATAATGATTTTGATATTTTAGTTAATGCACCAATTAAGAATCCTGTTAATTCTACTGTTTCAAATTTTCCTGAATGAGATACTAGTTCATCAAATTCAGTAGCATAAGCTACAGTTACATCATCTGTTGTATCATTATATTTTGGTACAGCAAATGTTCCTTTAGCATTATATTTTGTTGCACTAGCAAAAAGTGGAGATATTTCAATTACTTTATCAATAATTTTTTGTGCTATTGTTTTTGGTATAATTGTACCATTATCTCCTTTTGTTAAATTTGTGTCATTTTGTATTCCATTTACTGTGTTTCTTATAAATGTAGCAAAATTCTTTACATCTTTTTCTTCTTGTGTTAATTCTTTTTTGTCTTCTACTTTTTTATTTTCCATTTTGTTCAATTTTTCCATTCTTTCTAATGTTGCATCAATGTTTTTGATTTCTTTTTCTGTGTCATCAAAATTTTTGATTTCTTCTTCATTCATTTCTCTGTTTTCAATTTTTGCTTTGTTTAAAATTCCTTCCATTTTTGATTGTAAGTCATTTCTTTTTTCAATTAATTCTTTTTCGTTCATATTTTTTACCTTCCTTTTTTAAAATTTTTATAAAATAAAAAAAGCAACTATTTTCTAGTTACTTTTCATTATTTTTTTATAGTTAATAGCCTTTTTTCGTAATTTGAATAATCAAATTTTGGCTCTTTTGCTTTTTCAAGCATATTTTTCAAATTTTTAGGTACATTCTTATAGTTATTAAATAAATCTGACGCACAAGCAGCGACTTGTTTTTGTTCTTCTAAAACATTTATGTTAAATATTTCTGCTGTTTCTTTTGCACCTAACCAACTTTCTTCATTTATTAGTTCTTTCAACTTTTCTTCATCTACTTTTGACTTTTTCATATAAAGCGGTATCATTGTAGAATTTTCAACAGTATCTAATAAATCAATATATTTTTGGAAATCTATTGCGTTTCCTTCACAATATCCGATAGGTTTATGTATCATTATCATTGAATTTTCATATAGATTAATGTCATCACCCATCATCAAAATGAATGTACCTGCACTAGCACATAATCCATCAACATAAGTGTGTATTTTTGTTCCAGTGTCTTTTAATCTCTGTAGCATACTACATATTGTAGTTGCAACAAATACTTCTCCACCTGGTGTATTCATATAAATATTTAAATCTGATATATTTCCTAAATTGTTTAATTCTTCTTTAAAACTTTGTAACCCTATTAAATTTTCATCTTTTTCACCAGTCCACCAATCTTTGTCATCTGTGACAATTTCGCCATAAAAATAGAGGTCAGCACTTGAATTTGGAATTATATTCTTAATTTCATAAAATTTCTTCTTCATTTTGTTCACCTCCCTTCACTCCTTCATTG
>CAMGAZ010000201.1 GCA_946008205.1 uncultured Clostridium sp.
TTTTTTTCCATCATTCTTCCTTCTGACGAGCTAAGTCCTATTATCTTCAAATTAACATATCTTGATTCAATCATATCTATAATCTGATTGATTATAGATTTTTTATCTTCTTCTTTCAACTGCATAAAGCTTGCTTTTCTTGCAATTATTCTATTCATGGAATTTTTTAAGCATTTATATTCTTTATTAATTTTATCCATTAAATAATCGAACATATATTCATATCCATTTTCTAATTTTTCCTTATCATTATCATCTAATTTGTTTTCATCACAGTTCATCAAGTATATTAATTCTGACATAATATTGTTTACTATCAATTCTTTGCTAGGCCTTATTTCTGTATCACTGCAAAATCTCATTAACTCATTGTTCTCGTCTAAGTATTCTTGATTTTTTAATATCTTATTTCTAATAATTTTAAAGTTGGAATATTCTTTATCCTTTAAATCAGTATTTTGTATAAAGTTTTCTAGGCTCTCTGTTCCTTGCTTTATCTTATATGCTGTTTTAACTGGAATTCCTGTTAATTTATATTCATTTTTGTTTTTTCTATTTGTGTAACCATAAACAACATAATATGCTTTATTTTCGCCAGAATATCCTCCATATTTTTCTACTGGTCTGTTAGCTTTTAATGGTATAACTGGCTTATCTTTTGGGCTATACAATGTTTGATTATAAAATAATCCTGTTTCTTCTTGTAGCATTCTACTTATAAAGCAGTCTTTGTATTGCATCACAGTTTTTACTTTTTCAATATTCACTCTTTTATTTACAAAGTTCATAATAATTCCATACTTTTCTTTTGGATCAATTCCGTTTTTAAAGTACTTTTTTACGTAATCATTATATTTAAATTCCTCTACGCCTATCCATTGTTGTTCTAATATATTACCAATAACATTTAGTATGTATGCATCTTGCGCATGATGATAATTATTAACATTTCTATTTTTGTGAATTTTGAATTTTGTTCTAAAGTTGTGTGTTAATTCAGCTCTTATTGCATAAACACTTGCATTTTTGTATTCATTTACTAGTAAATTTGTAACATATTTATTGATTTGTCTAGTATATACTAATTGTCTCTGTATAAACCTTTCTTTGTCATTATCTGTTTCAAACATTTTTCTTCTGATTAATCGATAGAACTTTGTTTGACTTATAAGTCCATTATCTAATAAACTCTTCCACCATTCAGTTCGACCATCAATTATTTCATCTGACAATAATAAACTATCTTTTTTCCTCTGATTTTCTTCTCTTATAACTAAGGCTTTATTGTCAATACTATCATCTTTTATATATGATTGAGGAATTATATGATCTACCTCATACATATTTAGTTCATCTATATTTAGAGCTTTTCCACTATATAAGCATTTACCATTTTGTATATAATATAGATACATTTTTTCACTAAGAGTTTTATCACTTTGGTGCTGCTTTAATTCTTTGTAAACATTGCGATCATAGTCTTTTAAATAATTTAACTGCTTTTCTATTTCTTCATACTTCTTTAATAGTTGCTTTGCTCTATTGTCTTTCATTACTTTCTTTTGTTCTTCATCTCGTGCAAATTCTATATAAATATTATGTGGCGCCTTTTTCATTATCTTAACAATTTCACTAACAACACACATAGATTGCCATATTGCTCTCTTATTAGCTGGAGATGTTGGTATATCTTCAATATCTTTGTATTGTATCTTTCCTATAGTTTTTGGCATTAGCTCTTCTAGTTGCTTATCAAATCCATACTCTTTTTGGTTTATTATTTGCATAAAATTTAGTGGGGTTTTTTCAAGCTTTTCCATAATAGTTTCACCATCATTAGACTTTAATCCAACGATCAGTCAGTGTGCTAATCTAGCGCCACCAGTATATCTAAGCTTTGCTAATTTATTAATTTGTTCCTCTGTAAGCTCTGGATATGATTTTTTTATTTTTCTTTTTAATATCTTCTTCTCTTCAAAAATTGTTATCCAGTATATAAGATTTTCGCATTGTTCAAAATTCGTATCATCAACTTTTCCAAGTATTTTTTCCATATCTATATATGATGCCATATTAGAATTAAATGTCTCTCCATTAGAAAGTCCTGTTATACTACTCACTTCAATACCTTCATGTCTAAGCAAATCCTTAACCATAGAGGCTGTTACTTTCTTCTTATTTTTGAATAGTTTATCTATAATTTTTCTTTTAGTATCTTTCGCTAAATGCTTGTTATCAACTCTAATATTATTTAACTCATTTAAAACACAAAATCTTGAATATAGCAATGACTGCTTTGGCATAACTTCTTCATTTAATATATATGTACACTTATTGGTCATTCTTTTTATAAACTCTTCCGCTGTTGCGTCTTCATCTACTACATTTTCAAAGTTCCAAGGTCTAATTGGCTCACCATTTTTTCTAATTACCCATGCCCATTTGCTATTTCCATTTGCAAGTGGTCCAACATAATATGGAATTCTAAAAGAAAAAAGTTTGATTATATTTTCCTTGTTATCAGCTAATGTTTTATAATACTTTGACTGATTTTCTAATATTATTTCTAGCTCTTTTTGATGCAACTGATGTGGAATTGCACCATTATCTGTTACATTTATTTTATTTAAAAAATTATTATCTTCAATTTCACTTTTTATAAATTCTTTTTCTTCGCAGTCATCTGGTAGCTCATCTATTTTCTTTTTTAATGCTGTAAAGAAATCCTCCGGCTTACATTTTTTACATTTCTTACCTGAATTCTTTCCATTATATGCTACATAATTGTTGTCGTCTACTTTCCTGAACATATCTTTGTATTCATCAGGGAAATATTCCTTATATACTTTCTTTAATAATTCTAAATCCCTAGCATATCTTTCATATTTATCTATAAAAGCTTCTGATATATATGTTCTACCTTTTAAGATATCTTGTAAAACATACCAACTATATATAGTATTCATACAATCATATATCTCAGCATTTTCTTGTAATGTTTCTTTTATCTCTTCTTCATTTTCTATATCTGATGAAAACGATATTTTTGTTTTATCCAATTCAATATCAAAAATTTTACTTATATCGAATGGACTTCCTAAAAATGAATTTATAACATTAATAATAACTTGTTTATATTCTTTGTCGTAATCAAAATATGAAATTATCTCATCTTTTTTAGTTGCTTTTGATAAATTTTTTTGGACTAACGCATTAAATATCTGTTCTTTATTCGTTCTTAATTCTATCCCATAGTTTTCTCTTAAATAATTTAAAATTATATCAAGTTTATTACTAACTTCATTTGTATTTTCTGAAAAGTCCCCTTCTAGCAAAAAAGTTCCTCTGTATTTTATTATATGGTGAATAGCTAGATAAACTAATCTTAAGTCTACCTTTTCTTTCGTGTTTATCAAATAGTTTCTTAAATGATATATCGTTGGAAATTGATTATAATATTCTTCATCTGTAAATTTCCCATCCGAGAATAAATTATATTTTTCTCCTAGTATCGATGCTGATGTAATCTTGTCTTCATAATTCCAAGAACTCTCTCTAAGCATTTGAAAGAAATTTGGGTGCTCTATTTCCA
>CAMGAZ010000202.1 GCA_946008205.1 uncultured Clostridium sp.
GTGTTCAAAGCATATATTTTTCAAAAAAGTGTGACATATGATTGACTAACCTACAAATATTATCAAAGGCTTTTCCTTTGACCATTGAAAAAAATATATCGTTGTGATATAAATGTAAGTAAATAGAAAATAGAAAGAGAAATTTAAAATGAAAAACATTAAAGATTATGATTTACAAGACTTGAAAGACGAGCTTGTAAACATAGGTGAAAAGGGATTTAGAGCGGAGCAAATTTTTAAGTGGCTATACCAAGAAAAAGTTAGAAGCTTTGATGATATGACTAATCTGTCCCTAGAATTAAGAGAAAAATTAAAAGCAAATTATACAATTTGTAACTATAATATCTTAAAAAAGTTAGAATCATCTGATGGAACAAAGAAATACTTGTTTGACATATTAGACGGAAATGCTATAGAGTCCGTACTTATGGAATACCATTATGGAAAATCTATATGTGTTTCTTCTCAGGTAGGGTGTAAAATGGGATGCAAATTTTGTGCATCAACAGGAATTCCATTTATAAGAAATCTAACTGCAGGAGAGATTGTAGAGCAAATATTAGCTGTGGAACAAGACACTGGAGAAAAGATATCAAATATTGTGTTCATGGGAATAGGAGAACCATTAGATAATTATGAAAATGTAATTAAAGCAATAAGAATTTTAAATAATCCGAAAGGACTGAATATAGGCGCGAGACACATAAGCGTTTCGACTAGTGGATTAGTTCCAAGAATCTACGATTTGGCAAAAGAGAATATACAATGTACATTATCAGTATCATTACATGCAAGCAATGATGAGAAACGCTCTAGCATGATGCCAGTAAATAATAGATATAATATAGCAGAGTTAATGAGGGCTTGCAAAGATTATATAGCATTAACCAATAAAAGAATTTCATTTGAGTATGCATTAGCTAAAGATAACAATGATAATTTAGATGATGCAAAAGAATTAGTCAATTTATTAAAAGGAATGCTATGTCATGTGAATCTAATACCAATTAACAAAATAGAGAATGGCAAATTTACTAAAAGTTCAAATGAAAATATAATAAAATTTAGAGATTACTTAAATGACCATGGAATAGTAGCAACAATAAGGAGAGAATTAGGATCAGATATAGACGCTGCGTGTGGTCAGCTAAGAAGAAAAAATTTGTAAGTCAATAGAATAATAATAAATTGATCGGAGGAAGCATATGCAAGTATTTGCTAAAACAGATATAGGAAGAGAGAGAAAGACAAACGAAGATTTCTACTATATTTCAAAACCAGAAGATAAAATAAAATTATTCATATTAGCAGATGGAATGGGAGGATATAATGCCGGAGAAGTAGCTAGTAAAATGGCTGTTGAGACCGTAAGGGATTATATATATAAACATTTCGAAAAAAGCAAGGAAAGCAAAGAAAAGTTAGAACAACTTTTAAAAGATGCGATAGAACATGCAAATAGTGCTATCTATAAAAGAGCCCAAAGTAAAAAAGATTTAAACGGAATGGGTACTACTTTAGATGTTTGCTTAATATATAATAGTAAAATATATATTGGGCATATAGGAGATAGTAGAGTATATAGAATTAGAAAAGAATTCATGAGAAGGATAACTAGAGACCATAGTTATGTACAAACTCTTATAGAAGATGGGAAAATAACAAAAGAGGAAGCACTGCATCATCCAAAGAGAAATATGCTTACAAAAGCGCTTGGATGTATGGAAAATGTAGAACCAGATGTATATACTAAGACATTTATAAAAGATGATATAATACTCATGTCATCAGACGGTTTGACATATATAATATAGTAAAGCAAGATAAACTTAATGCTGCTGAAAATTTGGTTAAACAAGCAAATGAAAACGGTGGATATGACAACATTACAGTTGTTATAATAATGTAAGTAGGGAGAAATTTATATGAATATAATAGGGAAAACAATAGCTAACAGATATGAGATAATAAGTAAAACTGGCGTTGGAGGAATGGCAACAGTATATAAAGCCAAAGATAAAGTACTAAATAGAGATGTTGCTGTAAAAGTACTAAAAGATGAATTTACAACAGATGAAGAATTTGTAAAAAGATTTAATTCAGAAGCACTATCGGCTGCAAGCCTTACACACCCTAATATAGTATCTATATATGATGTTGGAAATGAAAATGAAATATACTATATAGTAATGGAATTGGTAAGAGGCAAAACTTTAAAACAGATAATAACAGAAGAGGGAGTTCTTCCTTGGAAGTGGTCTGTAAACATAGCAATGCAAATTGCATCAGCATTGGAAACTGCCCATAAAAACAATATAGTCCATAGAGATATAAAACCTCACAACATCATTATAACAGAAGATGGAGTTGCAAAAGTAACAGATTTTGGTATTGCAAAAGCTGTATCGAATTCAACAATAACAGCATTTGGGACAACAATAGGATCGGTGCATTATTTTTCGCCAGAGCAAGCAAAAGGAGGATATACTGATGCAAAATCAGATATTTACTCATTAGGTGTTGTAATGTACGAAATGCTAACTGGTAAAGTTCCATTTGATGCGGACACATCTGTATCAGTTGCATTGAAACATATGCAGGAACCACCAATTCCACCAATGGAGATAAATAAAAATATTCCTAAAGCTGTAAATGATATAATATTAAAAGCAATGGAAAAGGAACCAATGGCAAGATACCAAACAGCAACAGCAATGTTAAGAGATTTATCAAAAGCGTTGAAAGACCCAGAAGGGGAATTTGTTGAGGAAGAAGACATAGATGATGGACTAACAAGAAGAATGGATGCAATAACTGACGATATGGTTAAAGGAGCAAGAACAAGTAATAATAAAAAGAAGAAAAAAAATAAAATAGCTAAATTCTTTGAAGAACATCCTAGGGCAAAAGTGCCAGCTATAATGTTACTTTGTTTATTATTATTCTTTGGAAGTATAGGAATTACATCAGCGGTACTTAATGCTACTAGTCCAAAAGAAGTTCAAATTCCAAACTTAGTTGGAATGACTGAAGACGAAGCTAGGGCAGAACTAGAAAAATTAAAATTAAAATATGAAAAAGTTGCAGAAGAGTACAACAAGGATGTAGAAAAAGGGAAAATCTATGACCAATCACCTGCATATTCTACAAATTATAATGTAAAAGAAAAGAGCACAATTTCTGTAAAGGTTAGTAAGGGAACAGAGCAAACTACAGTTCCAAAAGTCATAGGAATGACATATGATGAAGCTGTTGCAGAACTTGAAAAAAATAAATTAAAGGCAGAAAAAGTAGAAGAAACAAGCAAGACAATAAAAGAAGGAATAGTAATCAGCCAAGAGATAGAAGCAAATAGCACAGCAAATGCAGGAGATACAGTAAAAATACATGTAAGTATAGGAACAGGAATAAACCAAGTGGTAATGCCAAGCGTTTTAGGAAAATCAGAAAGCGAAGCTAAAAAAATACTAGAAGGCAAAAACCTAAAAGCAAATGTGGAATATTCAGAAGATACTACAAAATGTCACTTAACTAATAAATATGAAGCCGCAT
>CAMGAZ010000203.1 GCA_946008205.1 uncultured Clostridium sp.
AAGTGTCTACATCTATTCTATCTCCAACATGGTATGAATCGAATGCCGTTTCTACTTTGTAATATGATAGTGTGTTTGTTATGTTTAAATCCAGGTATTGGTTTGACTCCGAATCCACGATTTCATATGATAAGCTTTCTTGCCCAACTACTAATGTGAATCTGGCAGACAGAGTTTTTGTATATCTTGAAGTTGAAGTTGCATTTACTACTACTGTTACTTTATCTCCTGTTGTTAAGCCTGTATTTGGCGTTATTACTAAATTAAAATAATCACTATTAGAAGTCGCTGGAATTATTCCGCTTGTTTTGCTAAGTTGGCATGTTGCATTTGATGTACATTCATATGTAATATCGTAGCTTATGTCATATGTTGCTTTTTTTAAGTTGTTCTCCATACTATTCATATTAACAGTTATTGTATATGGGTCAATACCTGTCCAATTATCAATTTGATAAATTGGTGAATTCTCTTTTAATTTATCACTGTAAAAGTAAAATTCTCTTGTTCTAACAAAGAAATTGTTTATTCCATTTAAAACATATCTACCAAAAGCAGAAGCCAATGTTATAAAGCATAAAGTTAGAACAAGAATTATTATTATTTGTTGTTTTTTATAAATGCTTTTTGTTTTGCTTTCTTTTTGCATATATGTTTCCTTTCCTTAGTTTATATTACCTGTCTTGAATTTACAGTTATTTCAATTCCTTCAATTACATCTTGATAATTTATAGTATTGTATCTTGCTGGGAATCGCAAGACTAGTTGATATGTATTTGTTTCATCTTTTTTATATGTAAATGAATTTGTATCTGTTGTGAATCTTCTAAAATACGTTCCACTTTCATCTTGAGCTATTTCATCATTTTGTAATATATTGGTTGCCCCTGTTTCATCATACGTTTGATTCATGTATAGCTCGTAATCTATTGGTAAATTAGTGGTTGTTCTAATTGATAAATCGTATTCCATATCTGTTTCACATCTATTCGTTCCATCTGTATTTGATATAGCAAAATCATATACATATGGTGTGTCACTTGGAAATAATGAATCCAAGTTTAAGCTCATGGTTTTATAATCCTTATTTATTACATAAAAAGCTACTGGTACATTAGGGTTTGTTGTGGCTGAGCTCTCATACTTAGAATAGGTAAAAGAAATCAACTTAATTAAAAGAATTAAGCTTAGTAAAAGTATTAATATTTTAACAATTTTTTTTGCTAGTTTCTTGTTTTGCATTCTTTTACTTCTCCTTTGTAAACTCTATTCTTTTTTAGGCGGATTGTAATAAACAATAGCAGTAATTAATATTACAGTAATTATAATTGCTATCAATACTGATGGAGTTGTTAATACTTTCTTCCATATACCTACTTTTGGAATTACAATAGCTACTTTGCCTAGCACTTGTTTATTTGATATTGGAAGGTCTTTACTACTGTTTGCATCTCCTTTTGTGACTATGTTTTCTCCATTTATTTCTAATACCCTATGTGTTACGAAATGGTCTTCTTCTTGATATACTATTATGTCGTTCGGTTCTACACTATCAGTTATTTTTACAATAACTAAGTCCCCTATTTCTATAGTTCCAGACATGCTTCCAGTTACAACTTCAAATGCTGTATAGCCAAAAATGTTAGCATTCTGCTTATGTTGTACTTTTGTTTGCACTACATATATAGCTGCAATTATAATTAATATAGTTATAATGGCAATCACTATATCTAATATAATAGCTAGAATATTTCGTAATATCTTCATGTGGTCTCCTCTGGCATATATTCTTCTATTGTTTCTCCTAAGTATTGAGTTGCAGTAACATTTATTGGTATATTTACAGTATAGCCCTTTAATGTTCCTAAAGTTGTGTCCATTTGATTATTGTTTTCGTCATTTTCCCAGCTCAATCTCACTTTAATTTTATTTGTTTTTCCTGCTTTAATATCACTAAGCGAAATGAGCCCTGTATAGGTAGTTTCAGCTGTTCGTGTTAATATATTTCCACTTTCAACCTCTTCTACAGATACAATACTTATTTTATCGTTAATTAAATATTCTTTGTCTAGTTGAATTGAATATTTTATAGATACATTAGTCTTTTTAGGATCTAGTATGATTAAAAAATTTCCTGTAACGCCCGGTGCAATTTTTCCTTCCGCGACATGGCTATTTTCATCTATTTCAAAAGAATCTATTGTAAATTTGTCACTATTGTTTGCCGTTATATCTTTATTATTTACATATATTCGCCAAGTTGCATTTGCTTGCTTTACAACTCCTTGTGTTTCACTATAAAAAAGGGCATATGTATTTATTAATCTATATGCCACAATTAAAATCATAAATAATATTAGTATAATTAGGATTTTCTTAAATATTTTTTTATTCATTATATTTCCTTATTTAGACTTTGCATTTGATTCTTTCTTTTCTGCCTTTATTTCTGAAAATACAACTGTTATCTCATAAATGAAGGCTATTAATGATGGGAAAACAATTAAGAATAAGAATCCCCATTTAGAGGCCAATATACTTAATATTGCGAAATCAAGCGGAATAACCGATGAAACATATGCAGTTCCTAAAGCGGATTGGCGGGAAACATCATGATCTCCTTCAAAAGTAAATGTTATTTCTGTAGATGTTACAACCTCTCTTTTAACAACTGGAGCCAAAGCAACTTCTACCTTTTTGTCTCTTGAATTATAAAAGAAAACCTTATCTCCCACGGCTATTTTGCTTTTGTTTCCTGCCTTTACAATTACTAAGTCCCCTTTATTAAAATCTGGGCTTAAATCATCATTGGTAACTAGAATTATTGAATTGTCACCAAATTCACTTATTTTATACTCGTTATACGACAATAAACAAACCGTTGTAAAAACTGCTATTAATGCATAAACTGTGAAGAGTATATTTAAAATAAATTTTTTCATTTCTGCCTCCTAAGACAATTCTTAACTATCGCCTAAAATATAAATCAATTTTTAATAACTATATCATACCAATTTATTTTTTTCAATATATTTTTACATTTTTCTTAATGTATATTTTACCAACCAAATAAAAAAATTGTATAGCTTAATTGTCTATACAATTTTTATTTTTCGTTATATGTATTCATTTTATAAGTTTAATATTTTCTTAACTTCTGAAACTTCTAAATTTACAACTTTTGCAATATGCTCAACTGTTATGTCGATTTCATACATTTTTCTAACAATTTCTTCTTTAGTTTCTTTTGTCGCCTCTGCTCTTCCCTTTTCTCTTCCATATTCTTCTGCATCTGCTTTTGCTTGATTAATGTCCATTCTTAGCAATTTTTCTTTTAATGCTATTCTTCTTAGCACTTCATCTTTGCTTAGTTGATTCAGTTCTTCTTTTGCTTCTTTTATATCTTCATTTTTCTCCATGATTTTGGTTACCTCCTCTTTGTTAGGATTATCCAAAAACATCATCCACTGTAATACTGCATCTTGTGGACTTTTTG
>CAMGAZ010000204.1 GCA_946008205.1 uncultured Clostridium sp.
AAGAATGGATATTAACCAAGCAAAAGCAGATGCAGAAGAATATGGAAGAGAAAAAGGAAGAAAAGAGGGAGCTAAAGAAAAAGAAAAAACTATTATAAAGAAATTGTATGAAATTAATATGCCTATTGAACAAATTGCAGAAGTAGTAAATTTAGAAATCTCAGAGGTTAAAGAAGTCTTAGATCTATAATTATTACATATAAAGAATAAAAATTGTATAGCCCACTACGCTATGCAATTTTATGTATATGAAAAATTATCTGCTCTAATAAATTCTTATACTTCTTAGAAAGTGGTGAATATATATAAATATTTCTTAAATTCATAGATTCTTGAGAGAAAAGATGATACAATAATATAAATTTATTATGGAGAGTTATATGAATAACAAGAAAATCACACAATACGAAATAAGATATTCAAAAATAAAAAATGTTTATATACAAATAAAAGATGGAAAAGTAATAATAAAAGCTCCAAAAAGGATATCTGAAAAAGAACTAGAGAAAATAATAGAGAAAAAATCAGGATGGATTGAAAAAAATCTTGAAAAAACAAGTCAGAAACAAGAAAAATCTCCGCTTTATACAGAAGAACAATTTAAGAAAATAGTAGAAAAGAATGCAAGTGAATTAATAAATACTACAGGACTAATTCCAAGAAAAATACGCATGGGGAAGTTGTTCTAATAATAAGAACATAACAATCAACAAAAAGCTAATATCATATAGTGAATTAGCGATAAGATATGTAATTTTACATGAATTGTGCCATTTAAAATATATGAACCACTCAAAAGACTTTTGGGATTTAGTCCAAAAATATATGCCAGAATACAAAAAAGTAAAAGCAGAACTTAAATAATAATTGTACTAGGAGAATTGAAAAATGCAATATAAAATCAGAGAAATTGAAGAAAAAGATAATAAAGAAATAGAAGCGGTAATAAGAGCTTGCTTAATTGAATTTGGAGCAAACCATGAAGGGACTGCTTGGACAGATCAAAACTTAGGGAGATTTTCAGAAATATACAATACAGAAGGTAATAAGTATTGGGTAGCAGTTGATGAAAACAGTAAAATTGTAGGTGGAGTTGGAATAGGAAAATTAGATGGAATAGACGATGTGTGCGAACTACAAAAAATGTACTGCTTGCCAAATGCAAGAGGAACAGGACTATCACATGAGTTGATGAACATAGCATTAGAATATGCAAAAAAATATTACAGTAGATGCTATTTAGAAACATTGGAAAATATGGTGGCGGCACAAAAGTTCTATGAAAAATATGGATTTGAAAGAATTTATGAACCATTAGTAAAAACAGAGCACTTTGCGTGTGATGTTAGATATATAAAGAATATAGTTAAATAAAAGAAAAGAGGAAACATGCTATGAGAGCTCCATATCAAACATTAACAATTTTATATAAGGAAAAAGATACAAAGATTTTATATGGAATATTTTACAGAAATTCACATCCTATTTGGCAATTTGTATCAGGAGGAGGCGAAGATAATGAAACGCCACTTGAAACAGTAGTAAGAGAAATAATGGAGGAAACATCAATAATTGTTGATAAAGAAGAAGTAAAACAATTAGACGCCAAGACCTCTATTCCAGTAGTAAATATAACAGGAGAGTATACTTGGGGACCAAATGTATATGTTATACCTGAATATACATTTGCAGTAAAAATAAAAGACTGCGATATTAAACTTTCAAATGAGCACAAAGAATATAAATGGGTAGAATATGATGAAGCAATGGAAAAACTAAAATACGATAGCAACAAAACAGCTTTGTGGGAACTAAATGAAAGACTTAAAAGAGAAAATTTAGAAAGGAAAATAATATCATGGATTTAAAAATTAAAACAGAAAAAGAAGAATTTCATGGAAGAACCTGTGGAATAATTAAACAAGAAAATAAATTTTTAATTATGAGGGTAAATAAAACTTCTTATTATCATATACCTGGAGGACATATTGAGATTGGAGAAGATTCGGAACAAGCTGTTATTCGTGAAATAAAAGAAGAAATTGGTTGTGATGTTCAAGAAACAAACTTATTTACGATACAAGAAAACTTTTGGACAAGAGACAATAAAAAATGTCATGGAATAGAATTTTATTATATGATAAAACCTAAGCAACAATTGCAAATGAGAGACTATGAAAGAATTGAAAATGATAAAGGTGAAGAAAAGCTATTAGAATTTAAGTGGGTTACCTCAGAAGAACTAAAAGATATAGATTTAAGACCTACTAATATTAGAGATATGCTAATAAATAAAGTATATCTTAAAGGACTAACACATATTGTAAAAAGAGGGTAAATATTGTTAGAGCTTGCAGGTATTTTAAAATACTTTGTAAGCTCTATGTTAGTATTTATAAATAATTTTAAATATCAAACCATTAACCAGTCAGCTAGAAATTCAGAATTTACAATTCTATTGACTAAAGTGGAAATATATAGTATAATTCCTATTGAATTAGTAGGAAATAGAAAGGAAATTATAAATGGAAAGTTTATTAGATATAAAAAATTTACATGCAGTAGCAGGAGATAAAGAAATTTTAAAAGGTTTAAATTTAAAAATAAACAAAGGTGAAACTCATGTAATAATGGGACCAAATGGTGCCGGAAAGTCAACTTTGGCAAATGTTATATTAAATAATCCTGAATATAAAAAAACAGAGGGAGAAGTTGATTTTGAAGGTGAGAACATTAATAATTTGACAACTGATAAAATTGCCAAAAAGGGAATTTTTATGTCTTTTCAATTACCAGTAGAAATTCCAGGAATATCAACGGTAAATTTTCTTAAATATGCAAAAAACAAAATTACAGACAAGCCTGTTAAGATATTTGAATTGAAAAAGACAATAGAAAAATACATGGAAGAGCTAAATATGAATCCGAAATTAGTTGAAAGAAATTTAAATGTTGGTTTTTCTGGAGGAGAGAAAAAGAAAAATGAAATATTACAAATGCTTGTCTTAGAGCCAAAACTTGCAATATTAGATGAAACTGATTCTGGACTTGATGTTGACGCAATTAGAACGGTTTCCAAAGGAATAGAAATGTTCAAATCTAAAGAAAATGCAGTTTTAATTATAACTCATAATACTCGAATCTTAAGTGAGCTAAATGTGGATTATGTTCATATTTTAGTTAATGGAAAAATAGTAAAAACAGGAAATGCAGATTTAGCAAAAGAAATAGAAGAAGAAGGATACGAAAAATATAAGAGAGTTGAGGAATAAACAATGGCAGAGGAAATTAAAGTTTCAGACATTAACCGCAGTATATACGATATAAAAAATAAAGATGATTACGAATTCAAGATGAAAAAAGGCTTAAATAGGCAAATAGTAGAAGAAATCTCCGATATGAAAAAAGAGCCACAATGGATGAAAGAACTAAGATTAAAAGCTTTAGATACATATAATCAATTAGAATTACCAACATGGGGACC
>CAMGAZ010000205.1 GCA_946008205.1 uncultured Clostridium sp.
GCTGGGCGAGATTTTTTTGGCGAACGGCGAGGGCAGGCGTATACGTGTGAGGTAGGGGGGAGAATTTTTATAATAAAAGAATATACAATATAGGTATTCCTTGTGGAATCAGAAAAGTCCAGTCTGTAATTTAAAAAAATTAATAGACTGGACTTTTGTGCAAATTCCTAAATTTTTTTCAAGGTAGCAAGTGACTTTTTCAATATAGACAAAAACTGTCTTTGTAGTGTGATACACTAAAGATAAATTAGCAGAAATGTAAAATAGAGATACATTTTAGTATCTCTATTTACATACATAAAAATATAATTTTTTCAATCCACATATACCGAAAGTATATGACTCTTTCATTGTACAATAACAATCTTCAGAAGACAAGGTAATTTTGCGTGCTTAGCAGAAATAATAATCCTTGACAATTGATTCTTTAAACATTAAAATATAATTGAAAGCAAAAAGTGAGGTGTTCAGTATGTATCCGGCGCATATAAGAAAAGAAATATCTTGTGATGGTAAAGTAACTTATTCATTTCAATCTGTTGCTGAGCATTGCCGTAATACAGCAAAATATGCTAGTGAAGCATTAAAGGCAGTAGGCTTAGAAAAGACTGCTTATCTTGCAGGCTTATTACATGATTGCGGCAAACATACGTTCAGATTTAAGCAGTATATTGAAGATGCAGTTGTCAATGAAAAAGAAGTTAAGCGTGGTACTGTTAATCATACTTTTGCAGGTGTAAAGCTGATTTTAGCGAAACATGCTAAATATGTTGGTGCAAATGACTTCCAAGATTTAACTATTGAATTGATAGCTTATGCAATCGGAGCACATCACGGCTTAGTTGACTGTATAAAAGAATAGGATGAAAGTGCCTTTGCTTACAGATTAGAAAAAGAAAACATTGATTCTGAGGAGGCTATAGAAAACTTCTATAATGAATGTGCCAGTGAGGATGAAATTGAAAAATTGCTTCTGGAGGCAACAGATGAAATAAAAAATCTTGCTGATATAATAGTTAGTATAGATAGCACAGAGAATTATAAAGAACCTGAAATTCCGTTTTATTATTCATTGGTGTGTCGTTTACTGACATCGGCAGTTATAGATGCTGATAGAAAAGATACTATGGAATTTGAAAAAAATGAGGTAACTAAGCAGTTAGACTTAGATTGGAGTAGGATTTTAGCGAATTTTAATTCTTATATTGAAAATTTTAAGACAGAACGGGATATAGATTTAGCACGTAAGGCGATTTCTGCTGCATGTGCTGTTGCCGAGCAAAAACCTGAAGAAGTATACAGGTTAAATGTTCCGACTGGTGGTGGCAAAACTTTAAGTTCATTGCGTTATTCCTTGGAACACGCAAAAAAATATCATAAAAAAAGAATGTTTTTTGTCATGCCTTTACTGTCCATCATTGAACAAAATGCACAGGAAATAAGAAAAGCAGTACAGGATGATAGTATTCTTTTAGAGCATCATTCTAATGTCATTGATGATGAAAACAGTGATGTCGAGGAATTAAATAAGAGAGAGCTGCTTATACAGTCCTGGGATAATCCTATTGTGATAACAACATTAGTGCAACTTCTAAATACTATGTTTTTAGGAAAAACCAGTTCAGTCAGACGTTTTGCATCTCTGTGTAATAGTGTAATTGTTTTTGATGAGGTGCAGTCTTTGCCAAATACAATGCTCACGCTGTTTAATTTAACGATAAATTTCCTTGTGAAAAAATGTCATGCAACTGTTATTTTGTGTTCTGCTACACAGCCTTCCTTTGAAAATGCTGAGCACAAATTATTAAGCGAGGTTAGTGACTTGATTACGTTGCCCTCTGAAACTTTAAAGGTTTTTGAACGTGTGGAATTAGTTGACAAGGGTTCTATGAGCATGGAAGAGTTATCTGATTTTGCTTTAGAAATAATAAGGAGCAAAAAAAGCCTTCTAGTTGTATGCAATACAAAACGAGAGGCTAAAGAGTTATTTGAGAGTTTACAGGCTGAAGTAAACGGCGTGATTCCAATGTATCATCTATCTGCTTCGATGTGTACAAAGCATAGAAAAATGATAGTAGAGTCAATGAAAATTGATTTGAGTTTACCAGATCCTAAACAAATAGTTTGCGTTGCAACTCAAGTAATTGAGGCTGGTGTGGATATTTCTTTTGACTGTGTTATTAGATTACAGGCTGGATTGGATAGTATTGTTCAGGCAGCAGGAAGATGCAATAGAAATGGCGAAAATAAATTAGAGTCGGTTTACATTGTAAATTTATTGGGAGAGAAACTTCATCGGCTTAAAGAGATTGAAACTGCTAAAAGAGCTACTGAAAGTTTATTACAGGAAGTTAAAATAAAAAAACATTATACTAGCTTGAACTCCGATGTAGCTATTTCCTTTTATTATAAAAAGCTATACTCTATGATGAACAAGGGTGAGCAAGATTTTTTTGTACCTAATTTACATAAGTCTTTATACGGATTGTTAAATCAACATGATGTTGCAGATGGTTACTTTTTGGCGCAACAGTTAAAGACAGCAGGAAAGTATTTTAATGTTTTTGATAATAATACCGTTGAAATGATAGTGCCTTATGGGAAGGGGCAAGATGTTATTAGCGAGTTGAATTCTGAGAAAGCTATGTATAATCTGGCGTATGCGGAAGAAGCTATAAAGCAAGCAACCGGATATACTGTTACATGTTATCAATATCAGATAGATATTTTAAAGAAAGATGCAGCAGTAATATATAATGATTGCTTTGGCATCTATATCTTGAATGATTCTGCTTACTATGATGATAAGCTTGGTTTAAATTTAGATGCTATAGGTGGCGAAGGAGTTTTTTATTAAGCAATGGAGGTGTCATATGCATTCTAATAATGTCGAATTTGAGGTTTATGGTAATTATGCACTTTTTAGTGATCCAATCATGCGTGTAGGTGGTGAGAAGAGTGCTAACCAGGAGCATACTTATGAAGCATACTACGGGATTTTAAAGTCGGTGTATTGGAAGCCGACCATCATTTGGTACATTGACAAGGTGCGTGTAATGAATCAGATTCAAACAGAGGTTAAAGGCGTCCGTCCAATTAAATACACTGGTAATGGAAATGATTTGGCATATTATACATACCTGAAAAATTGCCGGTATCAAGTCCAGGCGCATTTTGAATGGAATAAGAACCGACCTGAGTTGGAAGGTGACCGAAATGAGAATAAACACCATAATATTGCAAAACGGATGATATTGAAAGGCGGCCGCCGAGATGTTTTTTTGGGAACACGCGAATGTCAGGCTTATGTAGAGCCTTGTAAATTTGGTGAAGGTTCTGGGGCCTATGATGATGTTAATGAATTGGCTTTTGGTGTTATGTATCATGGTATTAATTATCCGGATGAATTTTATTCTCCCGAAACTAAGGATTGCATGACTGTACGTTTTTGGCGACCAGTTATGAAAAAGGTTGTTATT
>CAMGAZ010000206.1 GCA_946008205.1 uncultured Clostridium sp.
GACTAATGTGCATTTTTTTGAATCATTATATGGCAATAAAACAAGTCGTTGTCGTAATTTGCATAATATTGCTAATAGCATTGTCATTTTTGATGAAGCTCAGATGTTGCCTAATGATTATTTAATTCCTTGTATGCGAGCTATAAGGGAATTAGTAAGTAATTATCATGTGACTGCGGTAATGTGTACAGCAACGCAGCCTAGTTTGAAGAAATATTTTACTGAAGATGTACAACTACATGAAATTTGTTCTAATGTAGATGATTTGTATGATTTTTTTAGGCGTGTTCATTATGAAAAGACTGATTTTGAGGACACAGAAGCTTTGGTTGCACAACTTAATATACATAAACAGGTACTATGTATTGTTAATTCTAAAAAAGCTGCACAGAAAATTTTTGATGGCTTGAACGGAGATGGTTGCTATCATTTATCAACTTTTATGTATCCGCAGCATAGACGAAAAATTTTGGCTGAAGTTAGGGAACGACTTAAGAATAATTTGCCGTGTAAGCTTGTAGCTACCAGTCTTGTTGAAGCGGGTGTCGATGTGGACTTCCCGGTAGTTTATCGTGAAATTGCTGGCTTAGATAGTATAATTCAGGCAGCCGGCAGGTGTAATCGTGAAAATAAAAGACCATTAGAAGAGAGTATTGTTTATATATTTGAAATTGAGAATGATGATACTAAAATCCCTAGTTTTATAAGATTACCGAGAGAAATTACGCAAATGGTAATGCGTGATTTTAATGATATTTCATCTACAGCGGCAATAAAAAAATATTTTGATCAGTTACATGTAAATAAAGGCGAAAGCCTAGATATGCACAATATTTTGGGGATGTCTGATAAGAGGATGTTGTTTAAAGATATTGCTTCAGATTTTAAGATTATAGGCGAAACTGGTCGAGGAGTTTTTATTCCATGTGATGATGCCAGCAAGAAGTTATTGGAACAACTGCGTGATGGCGTACGTAACCGTTCATTGATGAGAAAAGCAGGACAGTATATAGTAAATGTTTATGAAAATCAATTTCTTAAGTTGCAAGGAGCAGGAGTTATTGATGTTGTTGACGAAAATATTAATGTATTGGCTGATATGAGTATTTATGATGTCCATAAGGGATTGATAGTAAATATTGATGATGGTGTTGGCGTGTTCTTTTAACTTAAAAAACAAATAGAGACGGAGGTACCCGTCTCTATTTGTGTGATTGTTACAGTAGCACAACAATATTTCTATCCACATGAAAAATCATGACAATAGTATACTAGCAAAAACAAGTTTTTTATGCAAGTTTTTTCGAGATGAGTTGACAAAAGATAATATTAGGTATAGAATTATTCCAGAAGCACAACAATGAAAAATAAAGGCGGTGATAACGTGAGTATTAAATTAGAGGTTTGGGGTGATTATGCATTATTTAGTCGCCCGGAGTTGGCTGTTGAGCGTGTTTCTTACGATTGTATAACGCCATCGGCAGCGCGTGGTGTTTTAGAAGCAATTTACTGGCATCCCGGCATGAAGTGGATCGTGGATAAAATCTATTTGCTTAGCCCTATTCGTTTTACTAACATTAGACGTAATGAGGTTAAGGCAAAAGCTAGTGGTAGCAAGGCAAGAAGTGTGATTAACGGAGCTGATGGTAAAGATTTATATCTTAATACTAAAGATGAAATTCAGCAGCGTGCGTCAATGGTGCTCAAGGATGTGCATTATGTTATCGAAGCGCATTTTGAAATGACGGATAAAGCTAATGCAGGCGATAATCCTGGTAAGTTTCAGGATATAATTAAGCGACGCATTACTAAAGGCCAATGTTACCATACACCATACTTTGGTTGTAGAGAATTTCCAGTGAATTATCGTATGTACGATTTTAACAATGTGCCTAATATTGCTGAAAATCGTGATTTAGTATTGATGCTCTATGACATGGATTATAGAGATTTAAACATCATTAAGCCTATGTTTTTTAGAGCTGTATTTGTCAATGGCGTAATAGATCTTACGCAATGTGAGGTATACAAATGATACTGCAAGCATTAGTAGATTATTATGAGGCTTTAGCTGCTAAAGGAAAGGTGGCAAAACCAGGTTGGGGAAATGCCAAAATATCTTATGCGCTGAATATTGATAAACAGGGAAGGTTACTAAACCTTCTTTCTTTGAAAATTTCTGTGCAAAAAGGCAAGAAAACAGTCGAATTGCCACAGAACATATTGCTGCCGGAAGCAACTAAACGTACTGCAGGAGTTTCTGCACAGTTTTTATGGGATAACGCAAAATATGTTTTGGGTATAGATGCCAGTGGTAAAACTGAGCGTAGTAAGCAATGCTTTGAGGCAATGGCACAAAAATGTCAGGAAATATTAGCAGATGCTGTTGGTGAAAAAGCAATGGCACTAAAAGCATTTTTCGCAACTTGGCAACCAGAATTAGCACACGAAAATATGCTTTTACAGCCTTATATGGAAGATTTACTGGGTTCCGCTAACTTGATGTTTAAGGTTGATGGCGAAAGTGTAGAACAGGATGAAGAAATCAAACTGGCGTGGGATTCTTATAAAAGCCAGCAAGCTACGGATGTAGCTAAAGAAATTTGTTTGGTTACAGGCAAGGCTGCTCCTGTAGCTCGTTTGCATCCTAGTATTAAAGGGTTATATGGAGCACAGTCTTCTGGCGCAGCTTTGGTAGCGTTCAATGCTCCTGCTTATGAATCATACGAGCATAAGCAGGGCGACAATGCACCGGTCAGTGAGTATGCTGCTTTTGCTTATACAACAGCGCTGAATACGTTATTGTCGAATGACAGAAATTATTTACGTATTGGTGATATGACTGTAGTCTTTTGGGCAGAAGGAGCAGATGAAGACAATGAGGATGTTTTTGGTGATATTTTTAGCAGTGCTAATGAGATTGTCAAAGACGAGGATATTAAGGGCTTTTTTGAAAAAGTTCGAGCTGGTAAGCCGTTTGAGATTAGTGATTTTACGGTTAAACCGGATAACAAGTTTTATATTTTAGGATTATCGCCTAATGCTGCGAGAATTTCGGTACGCTTTTTCTTTATCAATACCTTTGGTAATTTTGTTAAAAATTATGAAAAATATTTTCGCGAATTTAAAATTATCAAACCGGGATTTGATAACAGGGTAAGTATACCATTATGGCAGATTCTACAGGAAACTGCTAATAAAAATTCCAAAGATAAAGCTGCTACACCGTTGTTGACAGGTGCTGTTTTACGTAGTATTTTAAGCGGCACAAAATATCCTGAAGCGTTGTATCAGAATACAATTTTACGAGCAAAGGCTGATCAGGATAATCCGGATAAAAATATTACCAAAATTAGCAGAATCAAGGCGGCAATAATGAAGGCTTGCTTGATAAGAAATTACAAATATAATGAGGAGGTTGTTACTGTGGCATTAAATGAAGAATGCAAAAAAGTACCTTATGT
>CAMGAZ010000207.1 GCA_946008205.1 uncultured Clostridium sp.
GCTTTATACTTACCTTTAACAACTTTTTATCCAGTTATAAAATGGTTGTTTTTCGTGGTTCATGATACTAAGACAATATATGACTCAATATATGATTATAAGGGTATTAATTTATCTGATAAATCTGCTTCTTGGGGAGCATATACTTGTGAAATGATATTTGGAACAGATAAACTTGATGGTAAAACAGTAAAGATAGCTGAAGAGAAAAGATTTTATCCTACTTTAGTTTGTGGTGTGTCTGGTGCAGGAAAAACATCATTGTTGTTCGAACCAATGATTGCGAAAGATTTGGATAAAAAATTCTTCTTTAGGGAAATCTCTAAAGAGATGGGATTTACTGCATTAAAGACTGGTATTGCAACATTAAATTGTCCTTACGACAATGAATATATAAATACCAACTTTAATTTAAATATGATTTCACCTAAAGAAAATAAAGTTAATGTTTATAATACATATATGAAGAAGATGATTATATCTGGTTCAGGTGATAAATACATTTATAGAAATTTAGGACTTACCTATATTTCTCCTGATATAGAATCTATTGCTCATATCAGAAAGGTTTTAAATGCTCGCAGTATAAAGGTAAATATATTAGATCCTAATGATTCATCTTCAGTTGGATTAAATCCTTTCGTATTCGATGATCCAGTGCAAACAGCAATTGCTATTTCAACGGTATTAAAAGGATTGTACGATTCTAGTCATCCAGATGTAGAATTAGCTTATAGAGAAAATGCTGCAAATCAAGCGGTAGAAAATTTATCAATACTATTAAAAGAGATGTACCCTAGATTGCATAACGGTGACCTACCTAACATAGAAGATATGCTTAATTGTTTCACAAACTTTGAGCTAATAGAAAACATGTGTGAAGAGATGAAACGAGATGAAGAACTTGCAAAAGAGTATTCTGCATTGCTAAATTATTTTGAACGTAATTTCTATAAAAATGCTCCTAACAAAACGGATACTGAAAAATTCATTACTCATGCAACAGCTCAATTAGATAGCTTATTAAGATACTCTGGAGTAAAGAGAATATTATGTAATAGAGTAAATACAATTAATTTTGATAATGCATTAAAAAATGGTGAAGTCACATTGGTATGTACTAGACGTGGAGATTTAGGACCAAGTATTCATACTGCATTCGGTTTGTTCTGCATACTTATGATGCAATATTCTGTGTTAAGACGTCCCGGAACAGAAAAAGATAGAGTACCACACTTTTTATACATTGACGAATTTGCTGATTTTGTTGGTTCATCTACAGATCCATTATTTACTTTATATAGAAAATATAAAGTTTCAACAGTTGTATCTGTACAAAACTTATCTCAATTAGACGGAAAGGATAATAAACATAGACAAATAATTACATCAAACTGTTCTAATAAATTTGTATTTGGAAATAACTCACCAGAAGACAATGAATGGTGGTCAAAAGAAATTGGAGATAAGAAAGAATGGGTATTTAAAAGTAGTTATGATTCTGCTAAAGGAGATTATGATTCAAAGCTTTCAGATATCGCTTATATACCAAAAACAAAATATCTACCTGGCAAAGTTCAAGCTCTTAAGTTTAAACAAAGTTTCTACAAATTAAGAAACCTAGCTGGAAAGAGTGATACTGGTATTGTTAATTTGAACTTCTTATCAGCTTCATATTTTGAGAAAAAAGCTGTGAAAGAATATAATTTTGATAAATTTAATATGAATTCATATGCAGCTGCAGAAGACAATGAAAGCTCAAAAGCAAAAAAGACAAATTTAAAAAATTATCACTTCGATGATGATATTACTGATGAAGTTAATCCAATTAATACTGATACTTCAGATTCAAAATACTTATTTGATAATGAGGATGCGATTGTATTTGATTTAAAGAAACCGAATAAAAAATAGATAAAAAATAAATGGTAGAACCAATCTACCATTTATTTTTATCCTAATAATTTTATCTCCACATTTTCCATTCTATATTTGTTTGTCTCTGGATCCAATTTAAATTCTGCTAAACTTCTTACTAATGAGACTTCATTTTGCCTTAAATCTGTTGTATAGTATAAATTTATTTCATTGATTTCTAATCCATTTACTACAATCTCCTTAAATGTTTCTGCCATGTGTTTCTCATCTTCACATAGCAATACAAGTTGTGGAAGCGTTTTAAATCCTGAGTCCATTGGAACAAAGTTTTTATAGAAGTCGTTGTATAATTTCATCTTATCTACTAATTTCTTCTGCCAGTCGTCCTCTCTACGTATAACTTCAAAAATAAAATCTATTGACTTTCCATTTTTGCTAAGGGTAACTTTCCCCCCTGTTGCTCTAAATTGCTTGCTTAATTGTTTTGCAGTCATTGGAACTTTTATTTGATATGAATCAAATGCTTGTACCTTGTCTTTGTACGCTATCATTAGCTGATTACTAGCAAGTCTCTTTTTTATCATGGAAACTGGTTTTGTATTATCTGTAGGTTGCCAGTTACATTCAATTCCTCTTGAGTTTAGCAAATATTTTCCCATTTTTTCTAAGCAATATATTCTATATATTCCTTTTCCATCTTCAGAATTAAAATAATATCTAGTTAAAATTTTTGTTTTTACCAATTGCTCTAATTTGTTGTTTAGCTTGTCCTGAGATTTAACTTCATATTTTTCTTTTTCCAATAATTTATATAGTTGTCTTGACGTTATAAATTCAAACTCATTAACCAACTCCATTATTCTAAAATGTAGTTCATTTATATGCCCTACATTTATTTTTTGTATTATTTGGTTCATAGAAACATATCCATCTTTGCCATCAAACACCTTTATTTCACCCGGTCTTATAGCAAATGGCGATGTAGTTGTTTTTATTTCTGAATCTTCTATCATCTTTATTCCCCCTGTTCATAATTATACCAAATATGGTTTTATTATTTAATAATTAATTTAATTTTCTTTTTTTCTTTTACTATTTTCTTTACATATACATCAACTTTCTGACCATATTGTAAACCTTCTTTATATTCAGCCATTCCTATTAAATTTGGCTTTATTTCTATAAAAATTCCTCGCCTATTTTTTTCCGTTTCTCTTACAGTTCCTTGTACAATTGTTTTTTCTTGAATGTCTTTAATATTATCTTCCCAAGTTCCAAGCATCTCTTTATATGAAAAGTAGACTCTATTTTTTTGTTTATCTATATCTTTTATAACAACATCTATTTTTTGTCCTACTTTTAGTCGCTCTGCAGGCGTTTTTATTCTTGCCACAGAAATGTCTTCTATATATAATAATCCGTCCACTCCATCGTCTGTTCGTATAAATGCTCCATATGGTTGTATATTTCTTACTGTTCCTTTTACAATTGAGCCCTTATTCATATTTTCAACAGGGATCAATTTACAAACATTTTCAAATTAAATAAACGAATCCATATCCACAGCCGCC
>CAMGAZ010000208.1 GCA_946008205.1 uncultured Clostridium sp.
AAGCTGTTGCTGAAAGAATTCTTGGTTTTGCATCAAAAGATACAGTATTACCAAATATCGAAAGCTTAAACCCTGAAATTGCAACAAAATATTTAGATGAAATAGCAAAATTAAATAATCCCGAAGCACAAAGTTTGTATATAGAGGTTATTGATAATTTAGACGAACAAAATATCAATGAAGTATTAAAACTTATAAGAACTACAAAACCAGAAAAAGCAAAACGTACAAGTGCTATTATTAATAGCTTAAATCATTCTTCTATTGATGAAATAGAACCAATAATTAATTTGTTTGAACAAAATGGACGTCAGTTAGATAATAGCATCATTTCTAATTTAACTGTTTTAAACAATCTTGATGACATTCCTGTTAGTAATTTTATAGAACGACTTGCTAAAAATAAAACAATTAACGATAATGAAATAGGTATTTTAACAGAAAAATATGTTCAAGTTGCGAAAAAATTTAATCCTTAAGATATTAGTATTCCAACTGATATTTATAGAAAAATTAATGAAGGAAAAATATCAGCAACAGAAGTTGAAGAATTAATAACAAAATTAGAACAAGAACAAACTACACAATTAAATAAATTACCTGACATATTAGAAAAATTGTATCAAAATAAAAATTTAACACCTAGTTATATTGCAGATATTTTTTCTAATATTTCTCCTGACAATTTTTCTGTTGTTGAAAAATATGCACTTACTCCAGAGATTACAAGAATTGATATAAGTGCAAGCAAATCTAAATATATGCAAGAAATAGAGCATTTATTAAAAACCGATGTTCCAAGATTTGAACATAAACATTTTTTCAATGTACTAAAATTGCAAGATAAAGGGGGCGAAAAACGATTTGAGATTTTGCAAGATTTAATAAAAAGAGAAAAGAACCCTGATTATACAAATATAACAAATGCAATCTCTAAAATAGATGAAAAGACATTACCATATATTGATGAAATTGTTGCAAGAAAAGATTTAACACCTGAACAAATTTCATTACTTTTAGACCATATACAAAATGGTGGAGATGTTAAAAATTTAATAAAATTGCTTAAAAATAAAGATATAGAAAGTAAATATTTACAACAAATTTTAGAAGGAGGAATTCCTCAAGAAATGTTTGAGCAATATCCTGAACTTGTTAAAAAGGCTTCCGAATTAAAAGTACCTTTAATAGAATGGGATTTTAGCAAATCTAAAGATGTACCAATAACAGATATTATTAGTGAAAAGAAATTAACAAATATATTAGAAGGTATTGAAAAAGCTAAAGATAAATATGGTATAATTCCTAGTAATTTATCTATCTCAGGTAAAAGTGCTGATGATTTATTTATTGATTTGAAAGATACAAATAAATCTTTAACATATAAATTTAATAAAAAAACAGGAAGCCTTGTAAGTGTAACCGAAGGTAACAGAACAATACATGCTAAAACCGGAGAAAAAATATATGATTCTGTAGCTTCCGAAGAAACTAAAATACCACAACTCCAATCTAAATATAGAATAAGTACGGTCGCAGAAGGCAAGGATAAAAATCTTAAAACGCTATACACTGAATCTGCAATAAATGGTCAGTATGATATCTTTCAAACAAGACCTGATGGTTCAACGATTAGAATAGGTCACGCTCAGATAACACCAAATGGTGCTAAACATATTAGAAGAACATTAACATCTACTGATGGTAGCAAAACATATACTGCATTCAGAGAAGATAAACTAGGAAATAGTTATATGCATTCCGTTATTACAGATAAAACAGGTAAGCAAATATCAGAAGTAAAACGAACATTTAAAGTTATTTCTAAAAATCATTTTATATCAACTGTAAATGATAAAAGTTACGATATTGCTTTTAAAGATAGAAAAATAATTGTTACCAAATTAGATTCAATGGGCAAAAAAACTTCTGAAAAAGTAGAATATGCAATTACTGATACTCCTGTAGATGTAGCCGATAATATATTTAAAGAAATTGAAGCTATTCCTGATACAAGAGAAGCAGCTAAACAAATTACAAGTACATTTAAAAAATATGGAATAGAACCAAAAGTAATTGATAAAAGTTGCGTAGAAATGTTAAAACGACTTCCTGGTGATGAATGGTTTGCAATGAATAAATCTTGTGATTTTGTAATGCCACAAAGCAATACTCCTTCTAATGCTATGTGTGGAGTAAATAGTATTTTTATGTCAAAAGAACTTAATAATAATCTTGGTGTTTTTGCACACGAACTTGGACACGCAAAATTTTTCGCTCTAGATTTAGGAAAAGATAAAGAATTGATGAAAATATACAATGCTGAGAAAAAAGCATATACTGCAAGATTTCCTGAATCAAGAATTGACTCAATAGATTATTTCTTATCTGGCAACAACCCAGATAAACGAGGTCTAAACGAAACTTGTGCAGAAACAAATCTTATGACCGATACTATTCAATCTTGGGAACCTTTGCAAGACAGAACTATATTCTTAGAACAATTTTTCCCTAATACGATTGCATACATTAGAGGCAAATTTTCTACATTAATGTAGTTGATTGATGAAATAATGAAATAAATATTGCACATAAGTCTTTATACACTTGAAAAATTATTAGCAATAATTTATAATAAAAAAGTAGGGAGGGTATCCCGCAAGATACCCTGTTTCAGACCCTACAAGAATAATTGAATAATTTTAAGAGCTGCAATTACTGCGATGATTGCAGCTTTTATTATTTGCCTTATTCTCATTTGTATCACCTCCTTTCTACACCTTGTTTCAGAAGAAGTTTGTCGTGCATATAGGAGGAGAATTGGTCACCTACTATCTTTAGTATATCACAAGTCGATATTTGCTTTTAAGTATCATTTTGTGAGAGGGGATGAGAACCGTGGGTTCGAATCCTTACGCATAAAAAAAGACCCATCAAAGATAGGTCTTTTTTAAACTGGGGCGGAAGGATTCGAACCTCCGAGATGGCTGGACCAAAACCAGCTGCCTTACCACTTGGCGACGCCCCATCACGTCTTTACTCTATATATCATATTCTATCAATGTTAAATGTCAAGAGTTATTAAAATAACGGAAATAAAATTTGATTATACCCCCTGTTTTTACTATAATTCACATGTTCAGTAAGAAAGGGAACTAAATTATGAAAAAATCAATCAAAGATTTAGGCGACATTAAAGGTAAAAGAGCTCTAGTTAGAGTTGATATCAACGTACCTTTAGACGAAAACAAAAATGTTACAGATGACACACGTATTCAAGCTATTGTTCCAACAGTTAACTACTTAAAAGAACATGGTGCAAAAATTATTCTTATGGCTCACTTAGGCAGACCAAAAGGTGAAAGAAAACCTGAATTTTCACTAGCACCTGTAGCAAAATATATGGCAAAAGTTTTTGGTGAAGAAATTGTATTTATTCCATCAGTAG
>CAMGAZ010000209.1 GCA_946008205.1 uncultured Clostridium sp.
AAATGCATATCCATACAATTATGTAACAAGAACACAAGCAAAAGTATTAGCAGAAAGTATGGAGCATGGAGATAAAACAAGTAGTCTAATGTTTGGAGTGCAGTGGGATTTAGTGTTAGCATTTATGCATAATAAAGGTGAAGTAGCGGATAGCACATTAACGAGTGGTAGTAAAACGATAGGAAATTATTATGATAGTTTATGGAATGTAACAAATACATCAGCAAAATACTCAACTGATTCAGGAGCAAGCTGGTCACCTTGTCCAAAAAATAAAAACGGTTCATCCGATATCTTATTAACAACAGGAGCAGACACAAGTTTTGGAGTAATGAATATATATGATATAGCGGGAAACGTATGTGAGTGGACCCTAGAGTATACTTCCTACCCCATGGGTCCGTACATTAGTAGGGGTGGCTCTTACGGCGGCTATGCCTACCTCATCCCGGCTTCAGGGCGTGACATGACCGAGACGACCGACGGCGACGTCTTCGTCGGATTTCGTGTTTCGCTTTATTAAGGTAGACCTGAGTTCTGATAGCGATAAACTAGAACTAATAGAGGGCTGGAGCCCCCGGCAGTGGGAACAAGGAGCAAATGTGAATTGTTTGTGAAAATTAGCACTCCAACATTGACTTTGCTAAAAATAAGAACTATAATACCTTTTAGTTATTAAGAGGCATTATAGTTCTTTTATAATACCTTAGTTATTGCAGTCTGGAGCTACTTAAATTGTAAGCGATTGCTATTGCTTTAGTTTCAGATTACTTAAAATATGAAAGGATGGAATAATATGGAGAACAAACAATTTAAAGCAGAATCTAAAAGACTATTAGATTTAATGATTAATTCAATCTACACAAACAATGAGATTTTTTTTAGAGAACTTATATCAAACGCGAGTGATGCAATAGATAAGTTATATTATCGTTCACTAACTGATAAGAATGTAAAAGTTAATAAAGAAGATTTGAATATAAGAATTACGCCAGATAAGGAAGCACATACTTTAACAATAGAAGATAATGGTTGTGGTATGAATAAAAAAGAGCTTGAGGATAATCTAGGAACTATTGCAAAAAGTGGTTCTTTAGCATTTAAAGAGGCTGCTGTTGCAAAAGAAAGCAAAACAGAAGGAAAGGATGCTACAAGTAGCAATGACGATGTAAATATTATAGGTCAATTTGGTGTTGGTTTCTATTCTGCATTTATGGTAGCTTCAAAAGTAAGAGTTGAAAGTAGAAGCTATGGAGCAGATAAAGCATATGTATGGGAATCATCAGGAGCTGATGGATATACTATAGAAGAATGTGATAAACCAGATTTTGGAACAAAGATAATCTTAACATTAAAGCCAGATACTGATGACGAAAAATATAGTGATTTCTTAGCTGAATATAAAATAGAAGAGTTAATAAGAAAATATTCTGATTATATTCGTTATCCAATAAAAATGGAAGTAGAACATGAAAAAGAAGTTGAACCAGATGAAAAAGATAACAAAGATGAAAAGAAAGAACCTAAATATGAAAAAGTAAAATATGATGAAACATTAAATAGTATGATTCCTATATGGAAAAAGAATAAATCAGAAGTAACGGATGAAGATTATAATAATTTCTATCAGGAAAAATTTGGTGACTTCCAAAAACCTTTAAAGGTAATACGTACATCTGTTGAGGGAGATGTAAGTTATACTGCCCTTCTATACATTCCATCACATTTGCCATACGATTATTATACAAAGGACTTTAAGAGGGGGCTACAATTATACTCAAATGGAGTATTAATTATGGACAAGTGTGAAGACTTGCTACCAGATACTTATGGGTTCGTAAGAGGATTGGTAGATAGCCCAGACTTATCATTAAATATTTCAAGAGAAATGTTACAACATGATAGACAATTAAAAATAATAGCAAAAAATTTGGATAAAAAGATAAAGTCTGAATTATTAGATATGCTTCATAAAGATCGTGAAAACTATGATAAATTCTTTGAAACATTTGGAACAACATTGAAATTTGGTGTATATAACGATTATGGATTGAATAAAGATAATTACAAAGATTTGTTAATGTTTCATTCTTCAACAGAAAATAAATTAGTAACTTTAGATGAATATGTTGATAGAATGAAAGAGGGACAAGATAAAATATATTATGCATGTGGCGAAACAATAGACAAAATAGAAATGTTACCTCAAGTAGAAGCTGTAAAAGAAAAAGGTTATGAGATATTATACTTAACAGAGAATGTAGATGAATTTGTAGTACAAGTTTTACTAGAACATAAAGAAAAGAAGTTTGTGAATGTTTGTGCAAATGATGTTGACCTTGATACTGCAGAAGAAAAAGAAGCTTTGAAAAAAGAAAATGAAGAAAATAAAGATATGTTTGCGCTAATGAAGGAAGCAATAGGCGCAGGAGTTCAAGAAGTAAGATTTACACACAGATTAAAGAATCATCCAGTATGCTTAACAAGTGAAGGAGCTTTATCTGTAGAGATGGAAAAAGTTATAAACTCTATGCCAAATGATCAAAAAGTAAAAGCTCAAACAGCATTAGAAATAAATGATTCACATCCGATTGCACAAAAAATTAAAGATTTATATGCAAATGATAAGGAAGAATTAAAAAAATATACTAAAGTACTTTATTCACAAGCAAGATTAATAGAAGGATTACCAGTAGAAAATCCTACTGAAATAAGCAATTTAATATGTGAAATAATAGCAAAATAAAATTTCATTTTAAAAGAACGAAGGGATAAGCCCCTTCGTTCTATTTCTTAAATTGAGAATTATATAAATCTGCGTAAAATCCGTTTTTTGTCATTAGTTCTTCATGATTTCCTTGTTCTATAATATTTCCTTCATTCATAACTAATATCATGTCTGCATTTTTTATGGTTGATAATCTGTGAGCTATGATAAATGAAGTTCTACCTTCAGTAAGTTTATCCATAGCTTTTTGTACTAATTCTTCAGTACGAGTATCAACACTGCTGGTTGCTTCATCTAGAATTAAGAATGGAGCATCTTCTATCATACCACGTGCAATGGTTAATAATTGCTTTTGACCGGCTGAAACACTTTCTGTGTCGGTTAGTTTGTAGTCAAGTCCGCCTGGTAGAGATTTTACAAATTTATCTATTCCAACTGTTTTGCAAGCTTCTATAATTTGCTCATCTGTAACATGATCTTTGTTATATTTGATATTATCTCTTATAGTGCCGTTAAATAGCCAAGTATCCTGTAATACCATTATAAATAGTTTATGAATATTTTCTCTTGATAATTCTTTGGTAGAGATACCATCAATTTTTATATCTCCATCTTTAATATTATAGAATTTCATAAGTAAATTTACCATAGTTGTCTTTCCAGCACCTGTTGGTCCAACAATGGCAACTTTTTCACCTTTTTTTACATCACAGCAA
>CAMGAZ010000210.1 GCA_946008205.1 uncultured Clostridium sp.
ACTCTGGAGTTGGAGGACTAACAGTTTATAAAGAAATAAGAAAAAATTTTCCTAATGAAAATATAATTTATTTAGGAGACCCCAAAAGTTTTCCTTATGGTAGCAAATCAAAAGAAAGTATTATTAATTTGACTAAGCAAGGAATTGATTTTTTAATCTCAAAAAACGTGAAGGCAATAATAATTGCATGCGGTACAGCCACAAGCCAAGCTCTAGAAATCGTAAAAAAAATATATTCTATACCTATCATTGGAATTATAGAACCTACTGTAGAATACATAGCAAACCAGCCTAATATTAAAAGTATTGGAATTGTTGCAACTAGCGGTACAATACGCAGTAACGGCTGGGCCAACGCAATTTTAAAATATAGACCAGACATAAATATAATAAATAAGCCCTGTCCTCTTTTAGCTCCTATGGCTGAAGAAGGCTGGACAAATAATGATATCGCCAAATTAGCAGTTCATGAATATATGCAAGGCTTGCATGATGTGGATGCTCTTATCCTTGGATGTACTCACTATCCTCTATTTGCAGATATCTTTAGGTCAGAGTTAAAACCAGACGCAGAAATAATAAATACAGGAACAATTATTGCTAATCACTTACAATTGCTGTTAGATTCAAACCTTTTTAACGGCAATACCTCAGCTGTTGGCAAAACAGAAATATTTTTAACAGATACAGAATGCAACTTTATCTCTGTTGCTCAAAAATTATTATCTGAAAAAGACATTAATATAAATAACCTTAATTAGTTTGATTTTATATAACGTTTTAGAAAATTTTGTTAAAAGTCTTGTTTTTTTATTATTTTTATGATATTATAGTAAATAGTCGATTTTAGTTAATCAATAGGAGGTGCAATAGTTATGGCAAAATGTGCAATTTGTGAAAAATCAGTATCACACGGAAATAAAATTAGTATAGCACGTTCTCACGTTAGTAGAAGAGCTTCTAGAACTTGGAAGCCAAATTTAAGAAGTGTTAAAGCTGTTGTAGATGGAGAAACAAAAACAATACAAGTTTGTTCAAAATGTTTACGTGCTGGAAAAGTAACAAGAGCTTAACGAAAAAAACAATCATTATTCCAATTTTAATTGGCTATAGTGATTACATAGTTTATAAAAATAAAAATAGGGTATTCCCTATTTTATTTTTTTGCATATTTTTATATGTATTATCATTCATCTTTTATTCCAAATATTAATTTTACTAATCCTCTTAAAAACTTTGGAACTTTTTTAACTACAATTTTCATATAAATCATCCTTTCTCTATTTCTTGCAGAATAGCCATACCACTCCTAATATAAACACTGCACATCCAATTAGGAATAACCAGCCTGTAATTGGAAGTAATAATACTAATAAAATTCCTGTTCCTACCCCTATTAAACAAACTCCTATTGTTTTCTTCAACGCTTCAAACATATATTACCTCCTTTTTGATACTATATAATATTATTTATTTTACATAAGTGTGAACGAGATATTATATAATAGGTAATTATGAAGTATTTATTTTTATAAGCAAATGATATATAATATGATATTAAAGGAGACCCTATTTATATGAATAAAAAAGATGCTATAAAAATTGTAGAAATTTTAAAGACTACCTATCCTGATGCAAAATGCAGTTTGGATTTTAACACTCCATTTGAGATGCTTGTTGCAGTATGCCTTTCAGCACAATGTACTGATGACAGAGTAAATAAAACAACACCTTCTCTTTTTGCCGAATTTGATACTCCTGAAGAATTTGCCAATGCGGATATTAAAGAATTAGAAAGATTAGTGCATCCTTGCGGTTTTTATAAAAATAAAGCTAAGAATTTAAAGGCTGCAGGTCAAAAGATTGTAAATGACTTTTCTGGTGAAGTTCCAAGGACGATGGATGAGCTTATGAGCATTCCTGGAGTTGGAAGAAAAAGCGCTAATGTTATAATGCTTGAAGCCTTTAATATGCCTCAAGGAATTGCGGTAGATACACATTGCAAGCGTATAGCTAATAGGTTAGGACTTTCCAGTGAAACCGAACCTTCAAAAATAGAACAAGATTTATTAAAATTATTACCTCAAAAATATTACAAAGACATTAATCATGTATTTATATGGCATGGAAGAAGTACTTGTACATCTCAAAGTCCTAAATGCAATATTTGTCCTGTTAGAAGTTATTGTAAGTTTTATAATAACTAATTGACTTTTTACATTTTTAAATATATATTATTGTTAATATATATTCGAAAGGAGAACTTTATGAAATCTTTTAAAAAAATTACATTCATCCTGCTTGTAGTCTGCATTTTTACATTGCTATTTTCAAATGTAATCTCTTATGCAGAAGAAGCAGTCATCGAGCCTAGAACAGTTGATTCAGACCTATCCGCAGTTACAACTAGCGAGGATTCAGAAGGAACCGCAGTTCCCTCTACAATAGATCATTTGGAAGATTTATATCTTCAGGATAAATCTGTTACTGTTGATTATCCTGTACAAGCAAATGTTTTTGTTTTAGCAAATGATGTCACGATTGATAGTAGTATTCTTGGGAATGCATTTATATGTGCAAAGACTGTAAACATCAAATCAAATGCATATATAAATTCTTCTTTGTTTGTATTAGCCGAAGATGTAAATATTGATGGAGTTGTATTTGATTTATATTCAGCCTCTTCAAATTTATCGATTTCTTCTAACGCTCGTATTCTTAGAAATATAACAGCTGGTGGCAATACATTAGATTTATCTGGTGCAATTTACAGAAATGCTAATTTAGGATTTGACACTATTAATGTTAGTGAGAATGCTTCTATCAGTGGAAACTTAAAATATTATTCAAACGCAGAATCTATTCCAGAAGAAATAGTTGGAGGTTCCTTCACATTTAACGAAGTATCTTCTGAGGAAACTTCTTCAGTAAGTGTCGTATCTGAATATTTGAAGAATCTATTGCATGTTTTGGTTGTTTCATTAATAGTTGTTCTTATAATTATTTTTGCTATGCCAAAATTTGCTGAGAAAGAGCAGAAAATATTAGAAAACAAATCTATAGTTTCTATTGGATATGGTGCAATTGCCATCATCGCAATACCTATTGCATGTTTTATATTATTCTGTACAGTTTTAGGTATTCTTCCAGCTTTATCAATTCTATTTACATACCTATTCTTGATAATAGAAATAGCCTCTGCTTTAGTTGCTATTCCGCTAGCAAAAATAATTTGCAAGAAAATTAATAAAGATACAAAGTCTATGAATATTGTAATAAGTATGGCTTTAGTATTAGTAATATGGCTATTAGAACAAATTCCTGTATTAGGAAATATAATTTCATTACTAGTTTATTTACTAGCACTTGGGTTAATTGCTTATGCTATTCTGCATTCATATATTGTTGAATTAAATTTATATGTAGTTGAGCAGGCGAGGG
>CAMGAZ010000211.1 GCA_946008205.1 uncultured Clostridium sp.
ATAACTCCTATTTTGTCAGAAACTTTCTTTCCTCCAAGTATTGCCATAAATGGTCTTTCTGGATTTTCTAATGTTGTACCTAAGAAATTTAATTCTTTTTCCATTAAAAATCCTGCTACTGCTGGTAAGTATGCAGCTACTCCTGCTGTTGAACTATGAGCTCTATGAGCAGTACCAAATGCATCATTTACATATAATTCAGCCATAGAAGCAAGCTCTTTTGCAAATTCAGGGTTATTTGCTTCTTCTCTAGCATCAAATCTTACGTTTTCTAGTAATACAATATCACCATTTTCCATATTAGCTGTTAAAGTTTTTGCACTTTCTCCAATTATATCATCAGCTAATTTTACTTCTCTATCTAATAATTTTGATAGTTCTTTTGCCACTGGAGCAAGAGAAAATTCTTTTTTTACTTCTCCCTTTGGTCTTCCTAGATGTGAGCAAAGTATTACTTTACAATCATTATCTAGTAAATATTTTATTGTTGGAATGGCTCCAACTATTCTTCTGTTATCTGTTATATTTTTATTTTCATCTAGTGGAACATTAAAGTCGCATCTAACTAGAACTTTCTTTCCTTTAATATCAATATCTCTTACAGTTTTTTTATTCATTGACATTTTCCCCCTTAATAAAATAATATTTTATTTCTCTACTTTAATAATTTAAAGTTAGATATTAGAAACTTGTTAGATTTAGCAAATCTCTAATATCTAACTTTTCTGAACAAAAGGGCTTGATTTTTTGTAGATATTCAAGCCCATGTTGTTCCATATACTATAATATATTTTATTTATGATCAACTTTTGCCATGTATGCAACTAGATCCACTAATTTGTGTGAATATCCCCATTCGTTGTCATACCAAGCTATTAGCTTAACAAATGTATCTGTTAGCATTATTCCTGCTTTTGCATCAAATATTGATGTATGCTCATCACTTAAGAAGTCTGATGATACAACGTCTTCATCAACATATTCAACTATTCCTTTTAGTTCTCCTTCTGATGCTTTTTTCATTGCTGCACATATTTCTTCATATGTTGCAGGTTTTTCCAAATTACATGTTAAATCAACAACTGATACATCTATTGTTGGTACTCTCATTGACATACCTGTTAATTTTCCATTTAATTCTGGTATAACTTTTCCAACTGCTTTTGCAGCTCCTGTTGAAGATGGTATTATGTTAGCTGCTGCTGCACGTCCACCTCTCCAATCTTTCTTAGAAGCTCCATCAACTGTTTTTTGTGTTGCTGTTGTTGCATGTACTGTTGTCATTAATCCATCTTTAATTCCAAAGTTATCGTTTATAACTTTTGCAAGTGGTGCTAAACAGTTTGTTGTGCAAGAAGCATTTGATACAATGTTCATGCTAGAATCATATTTATCATTATTAACTCCCATTACAAACATTGGAGCATCTTTTGAAGGTGCACTTATTACAACTTTTTTAGCTCCTGCATTAATGTGTGCTTGAGCTTTTTCCATTGTTGTGAATACTCCTGAGCATTCTAGAACATATTCAACGCCTTCTTTTCCCCATGGAATATTGTTTGGGTCCATTTCATTATATACATTTATTGTTTTTCCATTAACAACTAATTTACCATCTTCTGCTTTAATTTCACCGTTGAATCTGCCATGTGCAGAATCGTATTTTACCATGTAAGCCATATAATCAGCTGCTACAAATGGATCATTAACTGCAACTACCTCTACTTCATCATTTTTTAATGCAGCTTGGAATGCTAATTTTCCTATTCTTCCAAAGCCATTAATTCCAATTTTAACTGACATAAAATATTCCTCCTCTTTAAATTTAATATCAATTTTAGTCTTTATGACTTTTACTATTCTATAACAAATATTAAGAGTTTTCAAGTATTTTCACAACATTTGTACAGAATTTTGCTTGATATTGCTCCCTTTCTTCTGCCGCCAAATCATTTTTTTCGAAAAAAAACAAGCCTAATAGACTTGCTTTTTTATATTAAAATTGTATTTTTTGAAATAAGAAATTATGAACTTGTTCTCCTGTTATTTCTTGATGCCAGAAATCATTTATTGCTTTAAAAGTTGCTTCTTGCTTTGGAGTTAGTTCTATTGTTACTTCTTGAAACAAAAAGTTTTTAATCTTTGTCCATGTGCTTATTTTTGATGGTACTGCTGTATCAAATTGATTTGCAACAACATTTTCATTCTTTATTGGTCCTTCCATACTACTTCCTCCTTTGTAAACAAATATATATTACTTTACCATATTTATACTATAAAAAACTTTTTTTATCAAGTACTTTTTAAGAAATTTTTTATTTAATCTAGATTTTAATAATTTTTTATAAATCATAAAACAATTTTATAGCTAAATCGTTAGGAATTAGTCTATATTTCCATCTGTTTTCCTAAGAAATTAGCTGCTGATTGAGCTACTTTTTGTTCTACTTCGGTCATCTTAGTTTTTGAATCTTTTGATAGTAATATTACACTTCCTATTGCATCACCATCAGATATAATTGGATAAATTACTTGTGCCTTATATATCTTATCATCTTTTTCGTTTTGAGTGATTGGTACTGCTACATCATTATTTTCTTTACTTATATATTTTTCTTTATCTTCAAGTATTTTTTCTAGCTCGTTACTGATACCTTGTTCCAACCACTCTTTTTTTGAAGCTCCCGATACCGCAATTACAGTGTCTTTGTCCGTTATGCATGCAATATGCCCTGTTGTTTTAGTTAATGTTTCAGCATATTCTGCCGCAAATTCAGATAATTCTCCTATGGGTGAATATTTTTTTAATATTACTTCTCCTTCTTTGTCAGTAAATATTTCAAGTGGATCTCCTTCTTTTATTCTTAACGTTCTTCTTATCTCTTTAGGAATTACGACTCTGCCCAAATCATCTATTCTTCTTACAACTCCTGTTGCCTTCATATTTTTCCTCCTCTTTTATAATTGTTTATTTTATATTTTTTATTATTACAAAAAAGGAAAAAAATATTCATTTTTTACGTTAATTGTTTTTATTACTCTCCATCTTGTTTTGGTCCCAATAATGACAATTTTTTAGGCTTATACATGTTTAAGATATTATCTAATTCTTTTGCAAATTCCTCTATCATTACATTTTTTATTGTAGGTCTCTTTCCATCAACATAGTCTTCCATAATTTGCCTTAGTTTTGCAATATTTGCCATCTCTGGTTCAATCTCTTTTTTATGATGTTTTGCTCTTTCTGCTAACATTTCTCTAATTGATACTATATCCTCATTGCTCGCACAAGAAATCCTTTGGAACATTTGGAATGGATCATAGTACTTAAATATTGGTATATCGTTGCATTCTTTGGCGAACTTATCATAAAATAATTCCATTTTCATTGGTATACACTTAAATAATTCATCTGCCTTCTCTCTATACATC
>CAMGAZ010000212.1 GCA_946008205.1 uncultured Clostridium sp.
TATTGTTACATATAGGAAAGAGATGCTATTACAAAAAAGAAACGAGATATTGGGGAAAATAGACAATGGAAATTTAACAAAAGAAGAAACAGCTAATTTAGAAAATGAATTAAATGACATAATAATCAAGTTAGCCAAAATGAAATAGGGAGGTTTTATTATAATGAAAAAAGAAGATGAAGAAATGAATAACAAAATAGAAAATGAAGCAATAGAAAAACAAGAAACAAACACTGACGAAAAACTACAGAATATTATAAAGAAAGCTAAAGAAAAAGGAAAAATAACATATGGGGAGCTTGCAAGCGAGTTGGATGACGCAAATACAGAGCAAATAGACAAAGTATTTGACGCCTTTGAAGACATGGGCGTTAATGTATTAAAAGACGATGACCTAGACTTGGAAGAACCTGATATAGAGGAATTAGAAGCTGTAGAAGACATAAAAGTGGAAGATATAGACTTAAATAACATGGACGGAATTAGCATAGATGATCCAGTTAGAATGTATCTAAGAGAAATTGGAAGAATTCCACTTTTGTCATATGAAGAAGAATTAGAACTTGCTAAAAGAGTTTTAGATGGTGATGAGGAAGCAAAACAAAAATTGGCTGAATCAAACTTGAGGCTCGTTGTTAGTATTGCTAAAAAATATGTTGGTAGGGGAATGCTATTCTTAGACCTTATACAAGAAGGCAATATGGGATTAATAAAAGCAGTAGAAAAATTCGATTATACAAAAGGATACAAATTTAGCACATATGCAACATGGTGGATCAGACAAGCTATTACAAGAGCAATAGCAGATCAAGCAAGAACTATAAGAATTCCAGTTCATATGGTTGAGACGATAAATAAATTAATCCGTACTTCAAGACATTTATTGCAAAAATTGGGTAGAGAACCAAGCCCTGAAGAAATTGCAGAAGAAATGGAAATTCCAGTTGAGAAAGTAATGGAAATACAAAAAATAGCTCAAGATCCAGTGTCATTAGAAACTCCGATTGGAGAAGAAGATGATAGTCACCTTGGGGATTTTATACAAGATGACGACAGCCCAGCTCCACAAGACGCGGCAGCATATACTCTTTTAAGAGAACAACTAGAAGAAGTAATGAAAACATTAACACCAAGAGAAGCTAAAGTTCTAAAATTAAGATTTGGGCTAGAAGATGGAAAATCTAGAACGCTAGAAGAAGTAGGAAGAGAGTTTAATGTTACTAGAGAAAGAATTAGACAGATAGAAGCAAAAGCTTTAAGAAAATTACGTCATCCAAGCAGAAGCAAAAAACTAAAAGATTACATGAATTAAGTCATGTAATTTTTTAGTTTTTTCTAATCCTCCTTTTCGAATCCAATTAGAAAAACGGACAATAAAAAAACTATACTGTTTAAAGTATAGTTCCATTTTGGTAGCGATGAGTGGATTCGAACCGCTGACCTAACGGGTATGAACCGTTTGCTCTAGCCAACTGAGCTACATCGCCATTTGCAAAGACAAATATTATTATAAATGGAAAAGATGCTTTTGTCAAGAAAAAAATAAAAAATATCAATATAATTTATATTTTTTATATTGATATTTTTATTTTATCTACTTGGTTCATCCTTATCTAGTGATTTACTTCTAGTACTTTTTGTTTGAACTTTTGGCATTCTAGTCTTACGTTGTTGAACTCTTTGTACTGTTCCATGTGTGGATTGAAAATCGTTAAGTGCAAGTATAGGGTCTCCACTTAACTCAGCAGGTAATTCAACATCATTGTCTATTTCGTCATCACTAGCCAATATTTTTCCTATTGTCGAGCCAATATCTTTAAAGAAATTTATTAAAGAACTATTTTTAGAATTTTCCATTATATTTTTCTTAACGCTAATGCTAAGAAATTCACCTCCGATTAATTTAAATAAATAATACTACTCACATTATAACATAAAAATATTCATAAAGCAAGAATTATTCTATTTTTCTCCCGGATTCTCTGGAAATTTCTGGCTTTGATGTTAGCTTTTCATATTCTTTACATTTTATTTTATATTCCATCTGCATACTCAGATAACGATAGTACATATAGGCCTGTTCGTATTGCATTAAAGGGTTAAATATAGCATTCGGGTCTACTCCAGCATTTATATTTCCTAAATTTGCTCCGTATTCTCCATTCATATCATACATTCCACTATTTCCAAAAGGTGGTATTCCAAAATAATTATAATCAATATTCTTATCCATAATTCACATTCCTTTCGATTTACTATAAATTAAAATTAACCATCGGTAATATAGTTATTAAAATATATGTATAGGTAGCTGCAATAATTCCTTGAAGTAACTTTCCAATAATATATTTTTTTATGGAAAGATCTGTTTTAGAAATTATACTTAAAACTTGAAGTAATACAGAGATTCCTCCAAAGCCAAGTAAAAAAGCACATAGCACTATATTTATAGAAATATTTTTTGTGGCTATTGATGTAATAAGCGATTTGTGAGCTCAATTATTCCAGACATTATAGGTTTAGCAAAAGAGAGAGGAATATTAAGTAATTTTAAAATGGGGTATAAAATGTATGATATTACTTCTAATATTTTGCTATTATTTAATATAGATATTACCACTGAAAATATTACTACAAAACCACCAATCATTATTATAGTTTTACTAGACTCTAAAATAGCATTAGAGAGGATTGCTCCCAAATCTTTTAAAGTGCAGGTTTGAGAATTCTTGCTAATAGGAATACCAGTAGAACTTTTTTGTGAGTTTTGCTTTGGTGTTGACTACTCTCGTAAGAGAAAACCAACTGAAATTGCTGATAAAATATGTGTGAAAAATAGCAAAATTCCTATTGAAGAATTTGAGAACATTGTTATTCCGCACAGTTCCAATAATAAACAATGGACCAGAGTTATTTGTAAAACATAACATACGTTCGCCTTCATCTTTAGAACAAAGGTTAGCTTTTCGCAAATCTGTTACAATTTTGGCTCCTACAGGGTAACCACTAATAAGCCCCATTATAAAAGCATATGCAGATTCACCAGGGACATTAAACAGTGGTCTCATAATACGGTTGCATTTTTTGCTAATTAAATTTATTATATTTGTATGAGATAGTAAATTTGTTGCAATGAAGAAAGGGAAAAGGCTTGGAACCACATTGTTAGCCCATAATTTTAAACCATTTTTTGCTGCATATAAATTACTACTGGAGAAAACTACCAAGCCAATAGTAAATAAAACAAAAATAGTTGGCAAAACAAAATCTTTGATAGAAAAAATTGCAAATGTACTTTTACTTTTTTTATTACTAGCAATACTTAAAATACTCAAATTCAAACTCCTTTTTCAAACTTACTATAATATATTTAGAAAATTGGAAAATATTATAAGAAATT
>CAMGAZ010000213.1 GCA_946008205.1 uncultured Clostridium sp.
ATCTATGCATCTTAATTTTCAAAAAGTGTGCAACTTCTTATTGCAATTTAGAGTTATCTTTATTACTCAAGGTATAAGGTATACTTATGGTTTTGCTGTTACGGATAAGGAAGTAGTAGAAGAATACTTATATTATTATCCTAACGGCAGGCAAGCACTTATATTTGAGCGGAACAACTGCTCTGAGTACCGTTTTACGAGCGATATAGAGGAGCAGACGGTGTTGAAAGAGCGTACATCAGCTAATAAGTTATATCTTTCTGTTGCTTCAAATTGGAGCTATAGCAAAGTAATACCTGTTTTGGAGTGGTTTGCTTCGTGCCAGATTATTACTAAAAATTCAGTAGCAGATGCGTATGGTGTTAATGCAGAGCAGCTCAAGGATAGTGATTATCGCAGTGCGATTGCTTCGATGCTGAAAGTAGCTGATTTTGGCATTCAAGCATTACAGGTCAGAGATGTAGATCCGTTGTTGAAGCTATCTAAGGGAACTATGAATTATCTTAATGTAGAAACAGTGCATACAGTTCAAGATGATGCTGGCGAAACGAATACTTACGTGCTTAATATGGCAGAAGAATCCGATGGGACAAACAGCTATTTTAAGCTTATTGGGATTATTAAAAGTACTTTGGAGCAGGGGACCTTGCTAGTGGCTGATGAAATAGATGCTCATCTGCACCCGCTGCTAACCAAACATCTGGTAATGCTGTTCAATAATAGCGATACTAATCCTAATGGTGCACAGCTTATTTTTACTTCTCATAATACTAATCTGCTTGATTTAGATATTCTTCGTAGAGATCAGATATGGTTTACAGAAAAAGATAATTTGACAGCAGCTACGGATTTATTTTCTCTTTATGATTTTTCAATACGCAAAGATGCTAAGGTTGAAAAAGGTTATCTTTTAGGCCGATATGGGGCGATACCGTTTATTCATGGAGGGCTTCTAAATGTCTAAGGGAAAGATTGAGAAAAGAGGAGCTAAACGCAGAAATGTAAAACCGATTATTTTGATTGTAACTGAAGGCTCTCAAACAGAGCCGAAGTATTTTGAGCATTTTGCTTCATCAAAGATTATGCTGATATGAGGAGCTTGCTGCAAAAATATGAAGACAGCGGATGTTTATGAGCTGATAAATGATAGAACGAAAACAGCAGTAGAGAATGCGAAGCGTGCCGAACAGCATCATTTGCAAGCTAGTTGTATGTTGCCTTTGGTGTAGATGTTAATCCTTTTACTGATGTGTATAAGCTGATGGAAAGATTGCTATGAATAAGGTGGTTTTCTTTCTGTTGGTTTTGTGTTGTTCTGTGCGTGTAACCTACTCCGGTTTTGAGTTTTATAGAAAAAACGCGGGTAGATGTGGCTTGGTACAAGTACGCATGAAACTCCTTGAAATGTATTACAAAATATGCTATTATTATTTCGTGAAACACGAACAAATGAAAAGTGGGTGAGAAAATGATCGTTTTAAACCTTCAGTTAAATGGTGTCTATGGATTTAATAATTTCAACATCAATTTTACTTATCCCAAAAAGATTATTAATTCAATTATTGAAGATGAATTTTTGGATGGACGCGAACGCTTTCGCTATAAAAAGGCTGTTATTTTAATGGGAGCGAATGCTACAGGCAAAACTAGTCTTGGTAAGGCGTTGGTCAGAATTTTTACTTATATGACAACTAGCAATCCGCTTCTGCTTTGTGAGATGGTAGCTGGTGAAAAAGGTTCGTTTTCCATTGATTTTGTAAATGGAGATTATCGTTTGCAGCGACTGGTTGCTGAAATTATTCCAAGTACAAATGAGGTGAATATTCAATATAAGGATGCTGAAATTGGTACGTTTGATTCTTATGAAAAGTGCGCCAGCAAATTGAAAGATCGTACAGCAGAAGCAACGAAAACGCCTGCTTCACTGAAAAAACTGGTTGGGGATATTCGTTATAGATTTGCCTATCCAGAGATTGAGAAAACCTTGAAGCTTACGGGAGCTAATAAGGCTATTTTGCTCAAAACACTTCGTGCGGTAATTGGAACGCTTGACCCAACGCTTCAAGATGTAAGAATATCGAAGGATTTGAAGGATACATTTATTATTCGTCGTGGAGGCACGGAAATCATTATTCAGGAGGGAAGGCTTCTGAATCGAGAGGTTCTTTCTAGCGGAACAGCAGATGGAATTGATGTAGCAATGTTTCTTGCAGCTATTATTGCAAGGGAGAGTACTTTCTATTATTGCGACGAACATTTTTCTTATATTCAGAGCGATATTGAAAAAAGAATTTTTGGTATTATGCTGGATAGGCTTGGTAATAATGAGCAGTTGATTTTTACCACGCATAATACAGATATGCTGGATTTGAATCTTCCTAAGCATAGCTATATATTTTTGAGAAAACAACAGGAAGATGGTATTTATAATGTGTCAGCTATTTCTGCTTCGGAGGTATTAAAGCGTAATACTGATTCTATACGAAATGCTGTAGAAAATGATATATTTGCTTCGCTGCCGCAGGATTCACTCTTAGATGAGCTGGAAATGGGGTGGGCAAATGAACAATAAGTGTATCTATTATGTGGAAGGCCCTTGTGAGCAACAACTAGTAGCTGCATTAAAAGAGAATCCAGCTAAATTAATTCCGGGTAAGATTAAGGTATATAATGTTGTCCAAAACTTAATTCCTAAATCTCAGCTGCTATCTATTCAATGTGGAACAACTATAGTCCTAGTATTTGACACGGATGTAGAGCAAACCACTAATTTGAAAAAGAACCTTGAACGTTTGCGTAAATATTGCGGTAGGCTACATATAGTGTATCTGCCGCAGGTTCTTAATTTAGAAGATGAATTAGTGCGCTGTACAGATGTACAAAATGTTGTTGATTTAACGCGAAGTAATGGAGTTCGTAATTTTAAAACCGACTTCTGTAAATTGAAAGTAAAGGATTGTAGGGCAATGCTGGAAAGGCATGGATTGAAAACGGAACGACTTTGGACAACTAAGGTACCGGAAGCGTTTGCGTTTGTAGAAAGTAATAGCAACAGGATAAAAGTATAGAAAAATTATTTGGTGATAGATTGTATAATGAAGTTGCTCACTTAATTAATCACGTTACTGAGTGTGTATAGGTTGATAGAAAGATTGCTATGAATAAGGTGGTTGACACCTTATCTGCACCTTATTTTGAAAAATTACCTGAGATTAATGGCTATAAGCAGTAATTTATCTGACGATTTATTGATGCCCTTAAACTTTGAAAACGCAGTTATATCAAGGGTTTCAGCTGTTTAATGGTAATGCCATTATATACGGTAAAGTGCTATATTATCGAACTCCTAAGCGGTAGGTCGCCAGTTCGATTCTGGCCGGGATCACCAAATGAATAAG
>CAMGAZ010000214.1 GCA_946008205.1 uncultured Clostridium sp.
TATGGAGAATCATCATAAAGTTTCTGTTATTATGCCTGTATATAATTCTGAGAAATATTTGAGGGGAAGTATACAATCTGTTGTTGAACAAACGTATGCGAATTTTGAATTGATTTTAGTTAATGATGAATCGACGGATTCTAGTTCGCAAATATGTTATGAATATCAATTATATGATTCACGAATCCGTGTGATAAATATACAGCATGGTGGTACTTCACGCGCAAGAAATATAGGACTGAAGGAAGCCTTAGGGATGTATATAACGTTTTTGGATAGTGATGATAGATGGGAACCTACTTTCTTGGAGGAATTAATAACAATACTAGATAAAAAACCAGATGTTAATTTTGTATACTCCGGTTCAGATGAGTTAGATAAAAATGGAAATGTGATTAATATTCAAGATAATTATAAGATAGGTAAGTTTAATATATACATATATAGGTCTGGAGAATTAAGATTTCCTTTTAATATGGACAGTTTTATGATTAAGAGAGATCTTATTGATAGATATAATATAGAGTTTCCAGAAGACTGCAAAATATCCGAAGACATCTGCTTTTTTCTAAAGATATTATGTGTTGTCCCAGCATATTATGTTCCTAAAATATTGACACACTATTGTCGTCATGATGATTCTGCGACAACATCATCTTGGTCTGCTGAACGATGGGAAAGCACGGTGATGATATTTCGTATAGCAGAAAAATATTGCATAAAATACGCTCCTGATTAAAAAAAAGATTTTGATATTATTAGGAGTTATAGAGCATATAGATTTGTTTTGTCAGTTTTGAAACATGGAGACATAGAAGATTCTTTGAAATATGCTAATAAATTTCAAAATGAACTTATTTTATTTGTTAAAACTGGAAGAAGAATTAATGATAGAATGAAATGTCGTTTAATACTTACTAAAAATAAAGTGGTATTGAAGATACTATCAATTATATAATTGTTAACAGAAAGGTTTTGTCAATGAGGAAGGTATGTTTTTTCTTTTTGTATATTCTTATTACGATAATAGCTATTATTAAATGTGGGGGGGTAAAAAATACAGCTATATTCTTCCCGATAATATCGATAATTTTGGCATCTATTGGACAAAAATTTTTTATTGATAAGAATAAATACTATACAACCTTGTTATTTTTTATGGTATTATTTTGTTCAATTTTTTTTATTATACACAATACAGAGATATCGCTTCCGTTTAAGTCGGAAGCATACTTGATATATATGTCATACACAATGTCGTTATCTATTTTACTTACTTTATTTATGAGTTCTATAAAATGGAAACGTACTATGTTTTCTATAATTGGATTAATAATAATTCTTTTTCCTATAATATTGTTGTGGGAATATTATTTTGCTTCGGGAGCATGGCTGAGTGTTGAGTCCTGTATGGCAATTTTACAGACTAACCTTAGTGAAGCCACAAACTATATTGATGACCACTTATCATATATGGGGCTTTTAGGACTATTTATTATATTTTCATTCATTATTTTTGTTGGTAAATACACAAGCTCTTTAAAACTTTGCGATAAAAATAAAAAACTTAAAATCATGTTGCTTGTATTCGTGATTTTAAATATCCTTTTTTTATATCGTACAAGAGAAAATATTGTCAATAATATAATATATGATACTAAAGTATATGCCGCATCTTATGATAATTATCTTAAGAGTAAGGAAAAACGACAGAAACTATTACAGCATATGCCGGGGATTAACTCAAATACTGATAAGGGAATATATGTGCTTGTGATTGGTGAATCAGAGACTAGAGATCATATGGGCGCATATGGTTATTCAAGAGATACGACACCATGGCTTTCATCTCAAAAAGATAATCCGGATTTTATTATATTAAATCAGGCATGGTCTTGTGCAGCCGATACGGTAAGTGCTTTAACTTATGCGTTAACTGCTAAGAATCAGTATAACAATATAAATTTAGATGAAGCATATTCTTTAATCGATATTGCAAATGCAGCTGGATATGATACGGTATGGCTCAGCAATCAAGTTCAATACGGCTTGGCAGATACACCTATTACAGCAATTGCATCTTCTGCAAAACATCAAGTATGGCTTCATGATAAGGTTGGGCATTTAAAAGATGGTAGATATTTAGATATGCCAGCCTTCTATGATGAAAACTTGATTCCCGAATTGGGCAAGATAAATATGTCTGATAGAATGCTGATAGTTATACATTTAATGGGAAGTCATAATTCATATAAAGTGCGTTACCCAGAAGAATATGAGGTATATGATACATCAAATAGCGAACTTAGTAAGGATGAAAAAAATACGGCTGAATATGATAATTCAGTAAGGTATACAGATTATATCTTAGGAGAGATATATAAAAAAATAAAGGATGTTCCTGAATTTAAAGCGATGGTATATTTTTCAGATCACGGAGAGGGAATAGATGAACATGTTGGTCATGATATCAATCGGTTTAATTATCAAATGACTCGAATACCAATGTTTTTTATTATGTCAAATTCCTACATCAATAAGCATAAAGATAAATATAATATTTTGCTTAAGAGAAAAGAATCATATTTTACTAATGACTTAATATTTAATACCATGTTAGATATAATGGACATCCATTCTAATGAGATTGATGAACCAGATGATATTATATCAAAAAGTACATATAATGAAGATCCTGGCCGGTTCAAAACATTGTATGGGCGGTATGATATCCCATTGGATGAATAAGTGATTTCGTTGATGCTTTTGCTTGTTCACTCAAACTTCGCACACATGATTCCCTTGTAAGATAAGGTTCCATAGGGCTTTCAGGCATCCAGCATTATCACATCACGCACACTGTTTCAGGCACTTTTTCCCTCCATAGGTGGTGCAGGTTTGCCACGAACAGACCGAGCAGCTGGTCAACTTGCTCTTCGTCAAGGATCTCTGCTTCCATAGCACAGTCTATCAGCAGGCTCAGCAATGAAGCTAGAGCTTTCAGATAGCATTTGAAGAATACCTCGATGTTCCAGCGTTTACCATAGGTCGGGATGATTTCTTCTTCAGACAGCGTCAGGTCCTTCTAGACCAGGACGGGGGACACGTGCGATGACGTCGTAGCCGAGCTCATGAATCTGGTGCAGCGATGCCGGTGAGCAGAACCACGAATTGAACAGTAAGTGCTAGGCAGGGATACCCACTTCACATGTTTCCTGCCACAAGGTCAGGACTACTTCGGAAGCCTTGCTTTGCGCTAGCTTGCGCTGTTTGCCACCGTTGCTGCGTGGGGCAACGTCCTCATCGAATGGGATGGACTCCGGCGTATCCTTCTTCTGCTGATAGAAGAAGGATACGCCGTTAGAACACCGCCTCGAACGCAACGAGAC
>CAMGAZ010000215.1 GCA_946008205.1 uncultured Clostridium sp.
GGTATCAACCGCAACGACTTTTTATCCATCATCCAGATGCGGCCGGATCATGCCGAGGACAGCCGCACGATCGAGTGGGTGGCATACGGATCCAATGCATTCTATGTGGTAGCGTCTTTTTACACAGATGTGGATAATGTGCCGGACTATCTCGGCAACACCACCGGAGAAGTATCGACCGACAATTTCTACTGGACCAGCCGCATGATCGCTGCGATGGCGGATGCGTCCTACCGCAAGTCGCTTTTCCATATCGAGCGTTATCAGGAGCATGTTCTGGCAAAAAGCCACGAGTTGATCAACAAATATGATGCGCTTCTTGCTGCTGAGCCGGACGAAGCGAAGCGCCGCGCACTCCGTGAACAGGCAAATGAGGAGGTTGCGAAGATGTTAAAGACCGAGGCTTTGGCAACACTCGACAAAGTGTTGTTTGAACTGAGTAATCAGATGAAGAATGCATATTCCCGGTCGGATGCGTAGAAAATAGGGAAACAGAAAAGAAAAGGGAGAATAAGCAGGGCTGCTTGCCATGATGAGACGCGAAAATACATTTCATTGGATGGAGAGAACCAGTATCTGATCATAGGGAGGAATCCGAAAAATTTGTTTACATCCAAGGAAAATTTGTTTGAACTTGTGAGTGAAAAGGTTGGAGAGCAGACCAGATTTTCAATTCGAGAATATTTGTAGATAAATTGAAGGAGTTGAATAAAAGTCTATTATGAAAGAAGCGTCAGTACCGACAAATGCTGGTTCTGGCGCTTCTTTTGCTGGAAAGTAGTTCATTCATCCGTTATTTTGATTCGTTTATTGTTATCGGATTTCAAGATGGTAAAATATAGGATATACTAGAATGCATAAGGAGGAAGGTTCATGACACTGAAGATCGCCATTTGCGATGATTGTGAAAAAGATCGTAAACATATGATACAACTGCTTTTGAGTTATGCGTTTGCTCATGAATATGATTTTCATATTGAGGAATTTCAAAATGGAAAAGGATTACAGGAACGATATCGTACACGGGATACTTTCCAGATAATTTTTATTGATATTGAGATGCCGGACGAGAGTGGAATTGATGTGGCGGACCGAATAAAAAGAAATGTTGATCATGATGTCAAAGTTGTTTTTGTGAGTAATTATCCGGAATATATGCAGGATAGTTTTAAGGTTCATCCCTATCATTTTTTACAGAAAAAAGTAACTGATGTAGAAATTCAAAAGTTGATGAATGATGTTTTGCTTGATATGGAGCATAACAAAACATTAGTTTCTATTATTGATGGTTATGAAAATGAGTATATAGTCAATATCAATGACATTTATTATTTGGAAACGGTGGATGCAAAAAATAAAGAACTTGCGTTTCACTTGAAGGACAAGACAATTCATGCGAAAGGAATATTGTCTACATGGAGCAGTTTATTACATGAACATGCTTTTCATGTATGCAGTAGAACAGTGTTAGTAAATCTGACACATATTCATTTTTTCAATGGGTTGGATGTTATATTGGATAGTGGGGAAAAAATTTCGGTTAGTAAAAGAAATAAAAAAATCTTAGTCTCTCAATATCTGAATCAGGTTGTTGCAATTAAACGAGGAGGCTTACATACATGACGTGTTTACTTATGCTGAGTGCATATTTGCTCGATATGCTAATTATTACCATATTTTTGGATAATATGTTTTTGGGACAGAAAAGATATAGCAACGTAAGTTATTATTTCGCTTTGTGTGTCGTTGAATTCCTGTTATTCTTGAATGAGTATTTGGTAAAAACGGTGCCTATGCCTTATGCCAAGGCAATAACTATGGGGATTAGTTTGGCTACAACATTTTTTCTTTGCTTCTTTTATAAATCTTCCTGGCGAGGGAAAATTCTGGCAACTTGTATCTTTCAGATGTTAGTTTCAGTTGGAGAAATTATCTTTACTTATTTGATATCAGTCATCAATCCAGATTTCCTTAAAGTGAAAAATATGAATCTCTTGTACAATACCATGAATAATGGATCTAAAGTGGTATTACTTATTTTGTGTCTATCTATTGTGTTTGTGAGAAAGAGAGATAGCATAATATCGCAATGGAATTATAATATGCTCCTGTTTTCCACACCCATTATTACGTTGGCAATTTATTGTATTCTTCCATTAAAAAAAGTATACGCAGAGGATGCGGTGTTTTATAATCTCCTTTTTATAAGTCTTGCTGTTCTTAATGTAATTAACTTTATTTTAATTAAAAATAATCAAGCGTTTGTAGCAATGAAGTTTGCCAATACACGAATGGAGCAGCAGATCAGGTTTCAGAAGGAAAAGTATGAGCAATTGAGTGAGTCTTATCGTAATAACCGTAGACTTATTCATGATGTGAAAAAGCACTATTTTTCGATTCAGGAATATATTCGCTGTAATAATTTGCAAGGACTATTAGAATATACACATTCTGCAATTGATGATCTGGAATCAACTTATGTAAAGTATAATACAGGAAATCTTGTGATAGATTCCTTGCTCACTAATTATGATACAGTGTATGAGGCAAATCATATTCATTTTAGTGTGCATTTAAATGTAGATTGTGGACAGATTCCGATAAAAGATTATGATTTGTGCATTGTGTTGGGAAATCTGTTGGATAATGCATTACAGGCAAATGATAAGATAGAAATCTTGGAGAGGGAAGTGTTGATAGAAATTGAAACAACTGAAAATAGTAAGTTTCGCATTCACTCAGAGAACCCGTTACCGGAACATGATTTTGATGTGCAAAAGAATATATTACATCATGGATATGGGTTAGAAAATATGAAAAAAGTTGTGAGTGAAAATCATGGATTTGTCACGATTCGTACGGCAGAGTATTTTGTAATAGATATTTTGATTCCCATTATTGCTGAAAAGGATGCATTCATCCGCTAATTTTCCTCTTTCATCCGAAAACAGCAAATTGCAAAGTGGTTTTGTGATACAAATAGATGATAGCAAGAATTTATCAACTGTATTCAAGAAGGAGATTATAGCATGAAACGTGTTTTGTTATTTGTCTTAACCCTGTTTGTATTGTTGACCGGATGCGGAGGTTCAGATGGATATAGTGTCGATAGTTCTGAACAAGAAAGAACGAGAAAAACAACATTTGAATCTCCTGAAGCAGAAACAGATAAGGGAGAGGATGTATTACCAGAGTGGCTAGCGCCTTATGCAGAGCTGGGAGAATTATCCAAACCTATTTATGTAAGTGGAGATTCTGCAGAGTTTGCCATTGACACTAATATAAGATTTCCGGAATGTAATATATTATGTGTGACCAGGGAAGCTACGGGGGATGATATAACATTAGCTGACAGTGAGA
>CAMGAZ010000216.1 GCA_946008205.1 uncultured Clostridium sp.
GTATCATAGATACCAAAAACATTAATAAATATTTCTTAAACATAATAAACTCCTTAAAATAATTTTAACAAAAAATATTCTACTATATAGAAAAAGAAAAGTAAAGAGAAAAAAGATTTTTAGTATAAAACCATTATCTGGAAACATAATATATAATAAATTAATTATAGATGTTGACGTACGTTAAAACGTGTGCTATAATATTCTATATTAGGAGGTGTTATATTATGACTAACACAAATATTACGAATTTTAGAAAAGACATATATGAATTATTAGATCAAACTATAAAATTTAATGAACCTATAAATATTTCTACTAAACACGGAAATGCAATAGTATTATCAGAGGAAGATTATAACAATTTAATGGAAACATTATACATTTCTTCTATACCAAAATTGAAAGAAGATATAGTGGAAGGCTTAAAAGAACCTTTAGAGAATTGTATTAGCGAAGATGAGGTGGAATGGTAGTGTATAAAATAGTATATACTAAAAAAGTAATAAAAGATATTCCTAAAATAAAATCTATTGGTGCAACTGATAAAGTGAAAAGATTAATTGAAGTAATAAAGAAAAATCCATTTCAAAATCCTCCACCTTACGAAAAATTGGTTGGAGACTTACAAGGGGCTTACTCAAGAAGAATTAATATACAACACAGATTAGTATATCAAGTACTTGAAAAAGAAAAAACAGTAAAAATAATTAGCATTTGGTCACATTATGAAAATACATAAAGTAAAGAAAATAAGACACAAAAAAATCTTGATTTTGAGACTTTTTTGTGTTATTATTATAAGCAAGTTGAATAAAGCCGATGAAAAAGCAAGTATGTAATTAGAAAATATATTAAAGAGAGAGAGGCTATAAGCTGAGAGCCAATCATATATTAATTACAGAAATTTCACTTTGGAGGTTTCTTTTTGAAAATTATAAGTATTTGAAAAAATATTTATAACAAAGTAGGAAAGAACGGTAGCAAACGTTATAGCTATAATGAGGTTAAGTAAAATTGCAAAAGCAATATTTAATTAATGAATATAGGTGGTACCACGAACATATAAGCCATTCGTCCTATAAAATATTAGAAATAATATTTTGGGACGAATTTTTTGTATTATGTGAAAAAAGTGAAAGTTTGTTGTATATAATCGTTCACAAAAAGAAAGGAGAATAAGTATGAAAGAAAAACTTGAGGAGATAAGCAAAAAGTCGAAAGAAAAAATTGCTGAAATTAGAGATAGTCAAGCACTAAACGATTTCAAAGTAAAAGTGTTAGGCAAAAAAGGAGAACTTACAGAAATACTAAGAGGAATGAAAGATATAGCGGCAGAAGAAAGACCTGTTGTTGGAAGCCTTGTAAACAAAATTAGAGACGAGATTGAAACTATGATTTCAGAAAAAGAGGCCGAGTTTAAAAATAAAGATTTACAAGATAGATTGGAAAAAGAAAAAATTGATGTTACACTTCCTGCTACAAAAGTTAAGAGAGGAAGCGAACATCCTTTAAATAGAATAATTGAAGAAGTGGAAGATTTATTCGTTTCTATGGGGTATGATGTGGTATCAGGACCAGAGCTTGAAACAGATGAATATTGTTTTGAAAGGCTAAACCTTCCAAAGGGACATCCAGCAAGGGATATGCAAGATAGTTTTTATATTACATCTGAGTATTTATTAAGAACACAAACGTCTGCAGTTCAAGCAAGAACAATGATGGCAAATGAAGAGAAAACTCCAATAAGAGTTATCTGTCCAGGAAAAACATATAGAAAAGAAGATGATGCAACACACTCACATCAATTTAACCAAGTTGAAGGATTAGTTATAGATAAAAACATTTCTTTTGCAGATTTAAAAGGAACTTTAGAGATATTCATGAAAAAAATGCTTGGAGAAAATACCAAATTAAGATTTAGACCAAGTTATTTCCCATTTACAGAGCCTTCATATGAAGTTGATGTAAGCTGCTTTAAATGTGGAGGAAAAGGATGCAATTTGTGCAAACAAACAGGATGGATAGAACTTTTAGGATCAGGAATTGTTCATCCAAATGTACTAAAAATGAATGGTTATGATCCAGAAGTATATAGCGGATTTGCATTTGGAACAGGACTTGATAGACTTGCAATGTTTAAATATGGAATAACAGATATGAGATTATTATATACAAACGATGTAAAATTCTTATCACAATTTGATAGAAAAGATTAATCTGTTTTGGAGGGAGAATATAGATGAAATTAAGTACAAATTTCTTGAAAGATTATGTAGATGTTGACGTTGATTTACATACTTTGGCAGAGGATATGACTAAAGTAGGAAATGAATATGATTCAGCAGAAAATTTAATAAATGCAACTAATTTAACTATTGGAGAAGTATTGGAATGTGAAATGCATCCCGATTCAGACCATTTACATGTATGCAAAGTTAATGTTGGCAATGAAGTATTGCAAATTGTTTGCGGAGCGCCAAATGTAAGAAAAGGCTTAAAGGTAATAGTTGCATTACCAGGAGCAAAACTTCCAGGAGGAGTAACAATAAATAAAAGTATGAAGCGTGGAGTTGAATCTAATGGAATGTTATGTTCAATTGCAGAACTTGGCTTAGAAAGTAAATTTTTAGAGCCAAAAGATAAAGAGGGAATACATGAATTACCAGCAGATGCACCTGTTGGCGAAGACCCAATAAAATATATGCAAATGGATGATGGAGTAATTGATTTTGACTTAACTGCAAATCGTGGTGATTTATTAAGCATATTAGGAATGGCATATGAAATAGGAGCTATTTATGATAAAAAAGTAAAAGAACCAGACTTATCACATGGGCAAAATAATGAAGATATAAATGATAGCTTTAAGGTAAATGTAAAAACAGATAATTGCACCTTGTTTTTAGCTAAAAAGGTAGAAAATGTGCAAATAAAAGAAAGCCCAACATTTATAAAAAATAGGTTAATAGCATCAGGAATAAGACCAATCAGTAATGTTGTAGATATTAGTAACTATGTAATGCTAGAGCTAGGTCAACCATTACATTTTTATGATGCAGATAAATTACAAGGTTGCATAGAAGTAAGAATGGCAGACGAAGGCGAAAATCTTACAACTCTAGACAATATAGAAAGAGCACTAACAACAGACGATATTGTTATATCAAATGGAAAAGAAGCTATCGGTTTAGCTGGAGTTATGGGTGGTTTAGATACAGAAATTACAGAGGATACAAAAAATGTAATAATAGAAGCTGCAATATTCAATTCAGTAAAAGTAAGAAAAAGTGCTCAAATGATAGTATGAAGTGAAGCAAGCAAGAGATATGAAAAAGTATTAGACAC
>CAMGAZ010000217.1 GCA_946008205.1 uncultured Clostridium sp.
ATATTCAACCAAACCGCAATTTGTTGTGAAACTTTGTGCGGGTAAACCAACCGAATCATTTTTAGATTGCACTCCTTAAATTTCTTGTGCTGATTCCTCGTTTTCTATGTGCACTACTTTGTACCTTTGGTTATCTTCATTTATTGAATCTAGTCCAGAAATTGTAACTTTAACATTTGTATCAAAATCTGTTGGTTCATATTCTTTATCATTATATATAATTTTTATGTCATATGCTTTTTTGAATGAAATCTTGTCTGTAAGCATATTGGCTATTGGCTCTTCAATTTGGTCTATGGTTACAATTTGAGCTTGTACCACTGAATCAAGTGGCATAAATCCTTCTATTTTTATAGTACTATCAGTGGTTCCATCATTATTGTCATCAACTTCTGTTTGTATAATTTGGTCATATAAAATTTGATTATTTTTATTAAATGTGCTGTATACAACTCTTAAATCTATCTGCTTTGCATCTACTTCCTCATCTGTTAAGTATAATGTATCACCAGGAACTTTTATAGTTGTAGTTTCTGTAAATTCCGTATTTTCAGTAACCGTTTCTTCCGTACTCTTGTTTTGATTTTCATTCTCTTCTTTCGCAACAATATCATCTAATATTTGTAAGTTTTCTTGTACATTCTCTTTCTCTGCAACAATGTTGTTTGATATCTGCAAGTTTTCTTGAACAGTATTATTTTCTACTTGTTCATTTTTTTCTGTTTCTATATTATTTTCGTTTTTCTTCTGAGTGTGTATTTCCTTTTCTTTAACAATATAACTGTCTATCCTTTTATTATTAATAAACTCTGGCAAAACTACAAAATATCCACTATTGCCTGAATTTGAAGCTTCTAAGCCAACTTCTTCTGTAGCTAGCTTTTCTTCATCGTCAATAATGCTGGCAGTAATATCTATAATTTTGTTAGCCCTCGAATTTCTAAAAGCAACAATTTCAAAAATTACCAGCAATATTAAGCATATCAAAGCAAATACTCTTTTTTTGTTTATTCTATTATATTTTTTTCTACTTGTTTTTCTCATTTATATGTTTTTCTCCATATATTATTTTTTGTTTTCTATTTTTTTAAATTCACAAATGAATTCCATTTCATTCAAGTTAATTCCACTCTTTTGTATGTAATAATAATTTTTTATTTTTTCTAATGTTCCAATTAAATTGTCTAAATTATCAGGTGTTATATCTTCTTTTTCTATAGTAAAATTCAACAATTTGTATCTGTCAGAAATTATTATAGATATGTTCTTCTCTTCTAAAATTGCGATATTTTTTATTATAATATTGTTAGGGCTATCTAAGAATTCTTTTAGCTCTTTTATTTCAATGTCAATTTCATCAGATGTTATATTCTTCTTGTTTTCAATAATGCATTCCGTTAAGTAATTATAAAATTGGCTTGCAAATTTAAGGACATCATATATTGTTGAATTATCCGATAGGTTATCTATTATTTTTGTGTACACTTCATTGTCTTCTAGTTCTTTATATGACTCTTTAATTTCTAATATTAAAGCATTGTATTCAGCTGTCTGTTGTTCTTTTTTGTCTTTCTTTTCTTTCTTGCCAAACAAACTCTTACCATTAATTTTTTTATTCAATTTTTCAAGTCTCTTCTCTTTTGCAAATATCTCTTTTCTCGTTAAGTTATAGGAATTTTTATGTTGTTCCCTTTCTTGATATTTCTTCTTTATGTCCTCAAATATATACTGAAATCTTAAATAATTTTTATATTCATAAAGACTATTTAAAAACTTTATTGAGTTTTGATTTACTTCTTCCAAATCTTTCTCAGAAATTTCTTCAATAATTTTTGGTGAAATAATTTTTACATATTCATCTTTTAATTTATCTTTTTCATAGGCAAAGTGCTTTTCAATTTCTTTTTCATTTTTTAAATATAAATATCTAATATTTAGTTCTATATGAATGATTAAGTCTGGGCATTTCCAGTATATTTCTTCAAATTTACTTTTAAGAACTTTTGAATTAATATTTTTCATCTCTTTAAAAAATGTCGACATATATTCATTAACATAAATGCTATAGTCAAAGTCTTCAGCAGATAGTGAAACTCCTACCTCTTCAAACTTCTTTATGCATTCTAATATTTCTATGTTCACACTTTCTAAATTCTCTTTATAAAATTTTCCTAACTTGTATATCCTCTTATCTATCCCCATTTTTTCATAAGAAGTTTTGGCAGTACTAATTATATCTAATAATTTGCGTATTTCGCTTATTTCTGTTTCTTCTTCTTTGATTTCTTTATTAGTTTTTACTGACGTTATTTTTTTGTATCTTTTGCTCATTTCTTCATATATCTCATCTGCCATTGTTCCATAATCTTGTTTCAATTCTTGCACATATTGGATGTACTTAGAGATATTCTTTTTATTATTTTTCGGCATAGTAGACAAAACTTCTTTATCCATATCAATTTTTTCTAATATTTTACTCATTTGATTCTCCTAATTTTTCAGCATCTTTTTCTTCTTTATCTAAGAATTTTATAAATGCATTTATTTTATCATATAGTTCGATTAAATCTTTTGATTCTGTTTGATTAAAGTTCATTTATATATAATCCTCCCATTGTGTTAATAGTATCACAATCATTCATAAATGTCCATTACTTTTATAACGTTTTTTGTGGAAATTTATAACATTTTTATGATACTATTTTCTTCCCTCTTGAACCTATTCCGCTAACCCCATTTTCTCCATCTCTTAATTAATCTTTAATATCATTTATTGTCACGTATTTATTAGCATCTGTTATAGCTATTTTTTCTGCTACTATCAATGGATCTTTAAAATCTATTAGAATCCTAGCAGGAGAAGATGCAAAATTTGCTCCTGCTTCCATAATAGCTTCATAATAGCTTTGACAAGCGCCTGCAAATATTGATAATTTATTGGCTCCTTGTTCCCATATTCTTGCTCTTATTACAGTTTCTACAAAATATTTTGAATTTCTATAATTGTAAATATCATTATAGTTATATCCCTTTTTTATCATTCCATCATGTCCTGTGACTACTAATATATCGGGATTATATTTATTTAATAACATATTTATCATTTGAGGTTGTCTGCTCTCCGGTATATTTTTAACAACAACATTCAACCCCATACTTTTATAAAATCTTTGAGATTTTTCGCTATATTTTTTATCTCCATCTAGATGGAGTATTTTTCCATAAATTTCACTATTTCTTTTGAACCCATAATCTTGATTTTTTAATATATTTTTTTTTCTATTATCCATCTCTCTATCAAACTTATCTAATAATTCTGTAACTCTACTACTCTCTATCAATTCT
>CAMGAZ010000218.1 GCA_946008205.1 uncultured Clostridium sp.
TTCCCTCTAATTTCCTCTATTTATTTTTTATTTGTTCTAAATATTTATCTATGTGTTTATTAAATATGTTTTGTATCTCTTGTAAACTAGCTTGATTTCTATATTTAATAACTGCGTATTTTTCTCCAATCATTTTCTTTAAATCTTGCTTTGATAAGTCTGAATTCATATCCATTACTTTTTCAAGCATTTTATCTATTACTATATTTTGAACTTCTTTTTGCTTTTCTTCACTGTCTATTTCATTTTCTTTATCTTTATCAATAGTGTTCATTATAAGATAATTTAAGAAAAATGAATCATCCATCATGTTTTTTAAATCGCCATTGTCATCGTAGTCTTTTTTCTCATCCATTTTTTGTGTTTTATCATCTAAGTTATCTCTTAAATATGACCATAACTTCATGGCATATTGAAAATTAACATTTTTTAAAACAACATTTGTCTTCTTTATTGGCTCTCTTACTAATGTTATGTGTTTTTTATCTATTACCTTATATACATTTGCATTTGTTAGGTCTGATATTTTTACTTCTAATTGTGCTATTCTCTCAAGCAAATTATCGGGGTTTGCTGTCTCTCCCTCGGAATCATCAGCTCCAGTTGTCGCACTTAATGATAGATTCAAGTCTACTTTTTCATCGCCTAATCTTGACGTTCCTGTATAGTCTAAAAATTTATCATTTTTTGAACTCGAATTTTGAAATTGCTCCAAAGTTTTCTTCTTTTGGCTTATAAAGAACTTCATGTTCTGAATAAGAGTGTAAATTAGTCTATTTTCGTAGGTGTCGTAGCTTTCTTCTTTATCTATGTTAAGAATTTTAGAAGGCTTTACATCTCCTGTTTTTTTGTCTACCTCTTGAATAAAGTTTGTATTTTTAGATAGATTTTTTATACTTTCAACCGTTATTCTCCTTGCACGCTCTATCTTTACAACCTCTTCTTCATTTATAATAAATCTGTTAGGACTACGAAAGATGTTGTCTATATATGGTACTGTTTCTTCCATTATTTCTATCCACTCTGTGTCTTTTATTACTTTTTCGTAATCTGTTTGTACGTGCAACTTAGAGTCTAGATTCTTTTTAAAAGTCTCTTCTTTTTTCTTACTTGCAGTCTGGTATATATCTATTATTCGTGAATCTTCCATCTTTCCTCCTACTCTCTATTATGTAAGTTTCTTCAATCTCATCATATATTCAATACATTCCTTCATTTTGCCTTTTCCAAATGTTTTATCTAGGAATTCTATATATGGTGTTATTTCATCTCTTATGTATGAAATATTTAACTGCTCAAATTTTCTTAAAACTTTCTTAGCCATAAAGTAGTCTACGCCTGCAATTTCGTCTCCACCACATGCTACAAATACTGGCACGAATTTCTTCATATGTGCAACAATACGGTTACCAAATGCTATACGGAAATGTTTAATTGTATAATCATCCATTTGCTCTATTTTAGAAAGAGTATCTTCCGAAACTTCATGTTCCTGCATTGCTGTTGTAAACAATTTGTCTAGATATGTATAGTTTATATCCATTGGTGGCATATCTATTGGTTCAAAAACTTTACCTTTATCGTTAATATCTATTGGCATAGCTCTATCGTAAACCTTATCTGTAACCATGAATGTAGAGTCATCGTTATTGATTGTTCCGATGTACCACATATTTGGTGGTATTTTTAGCTTTCCTTCTATTAATCTCTTAGGGTCTGTTTTCCAACTACTTGGAACAATTTCTATAACCCACTCGTTTTTGTTTGGCATTTCTAGAATTGATAGCATTTCTGCGAAGTAATACTCAACACGTGCGATGTTCATCTCATCTAGTATTACAGTGTATACATCATCTGTATATCCTGCTTTGTACATTTCCTTTAAAACTTCAGTTTCATTGAACTTTTTGGTAAACTCGTTAAAGTACCCAAATAACTCGGTTCTATCTCTCCAAGAAGGCTGTACAGAAGCAACACATGAATCGTGTTTTAAAAACTTTCCCCAAGCATATGCAAGAGAGGTTTTACCTGTTCCAGAAATACCTTGTAATATAACAAGTTTTGTTGATGCTAGAGCTGAAATAAATAGTCTCATCATGTCTATTGTATAATATAGATGAAGCCTTGATGCTGCAAAGTTTCTAAAGTGTTCGCATAATTCTGGAAGTGTAAATGAGTTTCCATAATTTTTAATCTTATAATTTGCGAATTCTTCGTCTATTGCCATAAGCTTAGCAAATCTTGTTCCTTGCTGTGTTGGGTCTTCGTCTTTCTTTTCTTCTGTTTCTTCCTCTTCTGCGCTTTCTCCTGGTTTTAACCCTAATTGTGAAACCTTCATTGCTAAAATTTCATCTTTTTCTTTAACAAGTTTTGCTACTTGTCCATTTAGAGAAGCAATTTCTTGTAACATTGCATCTTGGTCTATCGTCTTTTTACGAATCTTCCCATATTTTCTTATAGTAAAGAATATAAGAAGCCCTATTAGTATAAATATTAATGCAATTAATCCTATTGAAATTGCTGTTAAAACCCACTCTGGCCCAGAAAAGTCGTCCTTATAATTAGAAATTATGCTAGAATATGATTTTAAGTCTATGGACATTTTCAATCCTTTCCATATTCCGCTAAACATTGTTCCTATTCCAGAGAAAAACTGACCCAGAAATTCATACAAAAATTTTGTAAAAGTCTCCATTTTTTACCTCATAAATTTTCTTTTGATATTATATTTTTATTAATCTTTTTATAATAGATGCATTTGTAATTACTTTGTCGTAGTAATCTAGCTTTTTGCTAGCTATTGTGTAATAAAATGCATTTAGTCTTTCAAAATTTGCATACTCTGGCTCGAAAGAATTGTCTAATATTACTGCAAATTTAAATCCATCCCTCATTAATTCGTAAATATTATCTTTATTTTGTAAAAACTCTTTATATGTAATTTTTAAATTGACTTTATCTTGAACTGCAGAATTGTTTATAACATTTAGTAAGCTAGCTAGCTTCCTTTTTTTCTTAAATAAATTTGTGTTAAATTCTATAATATATTGTCTTTTGAAATTCCCTTTTAAAATATCTTGAATAATTTCAACAGACATTAGATTATATTCAACAAATAACTTATCCTCAGCAACTAATCCTGAATTAAATACATTTTCAATTGCTTGTGTGCTGTATAACATTGGAAATTTAATATTATATTTTAAATTTACTCTGTTTGCGTTATTGGCACCTTCATAATCTGTAACTTTTAAATAGAATTCTTCAGTTTCAAACTTTTTTAAAAATTTTTCTTTTTTATCTGCATATTCTTCGTATGTATTACGAAAA
>CAMGAZ010000219.1 GCA_946008205.1 uncultured Clostridium sp.
GCTTGAATATGAGAGAAAATATCTTCATGGAAATTTGCAGATGTCGGTATATGCAGAAGATTCTCTTGAACTTTAATGATTTACTTTAACAAAAATAGTGATACCGTATAGTTTATGTTTGCTATACGGTATTATTTTTTCTATACTCTGTAGGTAACATTCCATAGTAATCCTTAAAGGCTGTAGTGAATCGGCTCTGACTTTCATAACCTACATTTTTAGCAATCTGTGCTATACTCATATCTGATTTTTTTAATAATTTTGCAGCTTCTTCCATACGATGCTGTTTCATATGTGCCGCTATTGACATACCATATACTTCTTTAAAGACTCTCTTCAATGTAGTAGGATTCATTAAGTATTTTTTTGCCAACTCTTCAATGGTGATACGCTCTGATAAATGTTCCGTTAAATATTTGTGTATACTATTTATAATTTCCTCCACAGACTTATGATTATCAATAATTTCCTCAGGGCAGGCAATTTCCATTGCTTTCTCTACGGTTTTATGTAACAGTTTACTTTCTTCTGTCTCTGCGGCTTTATAATAAACTTCTTTTCCATCCCTTCTGCTGGTAATCAGACCACATTGATACAATGACCGAAGATGATGCGAAACTGCCGGACTTTAAATAACCAACCATTCAGCTATATTGATAACACATTCTTCCTGATGACTTAATAGCCAGAAAATACGCACTCTTGTTGGATCACTAAGTTGTTTAAATATTTCAGCAACCATATTAAAATGTGTTATTTTAGACAACTCAGTGTATAAATAATCAATATTCCCACGCTCTCCATGCTGATGTGGTAATTCAATTTTATTCATAATGTATCCTCCCTCTTGCCTTTTTGGAAATTTTATTCGCCATTTTAGAAATCCTTGTTTCAAACATATTGTCATTACATATTACTTGAATTATACTTCACTCATAACAATTAAACAACATCTTAATTGTTAAATTCGTAAAAAATTCAGAAAGGAAACAATACTATGAAAAAAACTTACAAAATCGAAGTTGACTGTGCAAACTGTGCAAATCTTATGGAGGATGCCGCTCGCAAAACGGAAGGTGTTGCATCCGCAACTGTTAATTTTATGACTCAGAAAATGATTGTTGAGTTTGAAGATGGCAAAGATTCAAAAGAGGTCATGAAAAATGTTTTAAAGGCTTGCAAAAAAGTTGAGCCTGATTGTGAAATCGAACTTTAAATAACAGACACTCCAGATAATGTTCTTTCCGGATGGCATTGTTCATTATATGATGGGGTGATTCAAACAGGAGGAAATAAAAATGACTAAGAAGCAAAGAAAAATGCTGATTCGCATTATCGTATGTGCGGTAATGTTGATTGCATTACAATTCATCCCAGTAGCAGGTATCCCGGAGTTGATTCTTTATCTGGCAGCGTACTTGATTATAGGATATGATATTTTAAAAAAAGCCGGAAAAGGTATCTTAAACAAACAGGTTTTTGATGAAAACTTTTTAATGTCAATTGCTACTGTCGGTGCATTTGTCCAGGCAATCTCCACCCGAAGCGGTGACTATGTAGAAGGCATTGCCGTTATGCTGTTTTATCAAATTGGTGAGCTGTTCCAGAGTTACGCTGTCGGCAAGAGCAGAGCCAATATCAGTGCCCTGATGGATATCCGACCTGACTATGCCAATATTGAAGTAAATGGTAAGTTAGAACAGGTTGATCCTGATGAAGTATCAATTGGCAGCATCATCATTGTCCAGCCTGGTGAGAAAGTACCATTAGACGGTATTATCATTGATGGTAATTCCAGCTTAAACACAAGTGCCCTTACTGGTGAGAGTATGCCTCGTGATGTAAAAGAAGGCGATGAAATTATCAGTGGATGCATTAATATGACTGGTGTATTAAAAATCCAGACAACAAAAGAATTTGGTGAGTCTACAGTTTCTAAGATTTTAGATCTTGTTGAGAATGCAAGTTCCCGTAAATCAAAATCTGAAGACTTCATTTCCAGATTCGCAAAAATTTATACTCCAGCAGTATGTTATAGTGCGTTAGCTTTAGCAGTTCTTCCACCAATTATCCGTATGGCTTTTCTTGGACTTCCTGCCCAGTGGGGTGTATGGACATATCGTGCATTAACATTCCTGGTTGTAAGCTGTCCATGTGCTTTAGTTATAAGTATTCCGCTTAGTTTCTTTGCAGGAATTGGCGGTGCCAGCAAGGAAGGTGTCTTAGTTAAAGGTTCTAACTATCTGGAAGCTTTATCCCAGGCAAAATATATTGTTTTTGATAAAACAGGAACTCTGACACAAGGTGTATTTGAAGTTACTGGTGTTCACCATAACAGTTTAGAGGATTCTACTCTTTTAGAGTATGCTGCATTGGCAGAATGTGCTTCTTCCCATCCAATTAGCAAAAGTTTACAGAAAGCTTATGGAAAAGAGATTGACAGAAGCCGTGTCACAAACATAGAAGAAATCAGCGGTCATGGTATCATCGCACAGGTTGATGGGAAATCCATTGCTGCCGGAAATAGCAAACTTATGAAAAAACTCGGCATCCCTTATGATGACTGCCATAGTGTAGGCACTATCATCCACATGGCTATTGATCATGAATATGCCGGTCACATTGTAATTTCTGATGTTGTAAAACCTCACTCCAAGGAAGCTATTGCCGAACTGAAAAAAGCCGGTGTCAAGAAAACTATCATGCTGACCGGCGATGCTGACAGAGTTGCTAAACAGGTTGCTGCTGATCTCGGCGTAGATGAAGTACACAGCGAATTACTTCCTGGTGACAAGGTATCCGAAGTCGAAAAACTTCTTTCCATGAAATCAGAGAAAGAAAATCTTGCTTTTGTTGGAGATGGCATAAATGATGCTCCTGTATTGACTCGTGCTGACATTGGTATTGCTATGGGTGCTATGGGTTCTGATGCTGCAATTGAAGCAGCCGATGTTGTACTTATGGATGACAATCCTCTACAGATTGCAAAAGCAATTAAGATTTCCAGAAAGTGCATTCGCATTGTGAAACAAAACATTGTATTAGCTCTGATTGTCAAATTTGCATGTCTGGCATTAAGTGCTGTCGGAATTGCTAATATGTGGTTTGCGATATTTGCAGATGTCGGGGTCATGATTATTTCTGTATTAAATGCAATTCGTGCATTAAAAGTTCACAATCTATAACTTTAATTTATATCACGATGAAAAACGGCAGAAAGGAAATTCCTTCTTTTCTGCTGTTTTTCTTTGGTAATATAGTTATAATTTGCTGTTATTAAATCATAATAATTCTAACAATATCCTCTTGCTTCCCTCCATCCCTTTAC
>CAMGAZ010000220.1 GCA_946008205.1 uncultured Clostridium sp.
ATCCATTTGCACTTTCTAAGCTTGGATATTGCCCGCTTGCTGGATTTTGGTAATTCACATAATCTCCTACTTGTAAATCTCCATTTTTAAATGCACCTAGTAGTGTTTCAGCATATCTGTATACTGCTCCTCCAAAATTTACACTCGTTATTTCTTCACCACTTCTTCCATCAGCTTCATATCCTGATATGCTGAATGAAATTTCTTTATCAAATACAGCTAAATCTTCAGTAAAAGGTAATTTGTAAGTGGCTGTACCTATGTTTCCATTCCAATTTACCGTAACTTCTTCATTGTTTATTGTTACCACCGGCAAAGCAGTTAAAGTGTAATTGGTCAACATTCTCAACGTCACAGTATCACCCGTACAAGCGCGTTTTGCATTCGTTCCATTACTCTCCATCGTTACTACTGAAATAATTGGCAAGTCAACCTTTGAATAGTATTCACTGGCCGGTGAGCCTCCCGAAAAGTCATCAACTATTGTATAATGCCTTATATTATTTAAAAGCGCTCCTTTTAAATAATATACTGTAAGTGATTCACTGTCCATTACATATAAATCGTCTGTTGAAAAATCTTTATCTTTATTGCCTTGTCCACAGTTAAGCATTAAGTCTTCTGGTAAAACGCTTATGTCTATTGGATAATATACCCCTGAATCGTTAGGATTTCTATCATTTGCTGGTACATTATGTGTATCCAAGTTAATTGGAGTGTCGGTATAAGCTGGTAAAGTTCCATTTTTTGTATAGTACACTTTTACATCTTCTGTTAACGCTATAATATCCTCTTTTATCTTATTGTATCTTGTCATTTCAATTGTGGTCGTCATGCTTGCTGTAAGCGATACTGAAAGTATCATTAATACTACTATCGTTACTGCCAAAGCGACCAAGGTTATACCACTTTCATTTCTAATATTCTTCATTTGATTTCCTCCTATTGTTACTTATAATATTACTATTAATTTATTTTTTTTTCAATAGTTCCAAACAATTTATCCCATATTTTCATTTTTGTATTAAATTTTTTGTTTTCGCTTATAACTAATATCCATAAATATATAATAATTACTACAATCGCTATGTTTTTATATATTAATACTAATATGCTTGATGCCACTGTTAACAATATTACTATAATATTAGAAATTTTATTAGTAATAACGTACGATTGGTATGTTCCGCAATATATATGTATTATTCCTTCTAGTATTCTCCCTCCATCTAAAGGATAGATTGGTATTAAATTAAAAATAAAAATCAATATATTTGAATATATAATCAGATTTAATTGGATGTCAAATATGTAAACATTCCCTGTTACTTTATAATATATCATTGTGCATATTACTATAATCGCATTTACTAATGGTCCTGCAATCACTATTAGTATCTTTTTTACTGTTAATAAATTAGCACATTTTATTTTTACATTATAGTTTTCAATTTCTGCTTTAAATTGTACTGAAAAACCTGTTGGTATAATTGAAATTGATTCTGGTTTAAATCCTAAAATTATTCCCATCGCTATGTGTCCTAATTCATGTATAAAGGCAAATAGCATCAATAATGCATATATTTTTATCTGCCCTGTTATTATAAATATAATCAAAAATAAGAAAATCTTTAAGTTAATTTTTATCTGCATAGGTTCCTCACTTTGTTTCTAATATTTCTTCAGGATTTATGAATCTATTTTCTCTCTTTATCTCGAAATGGAGATGGGGTCCAGTAGCCCTTCCTGTTTGCCCCACTTCCGCAATTTTTTGACCTTGCTTTACATTATCTCCCTCCGCGACTAATAGTTTACTGCAATGAGCATATAATGTTGTTATCTCACCATTTTCTACTCTAATATGTTTACCATAGTCCCCTTCACTTGATGATGTTGTAACAGTTCCATCCATTGCACAAATTATATAATCTCCAGTATTTCCTGCTATATCTATGCCGTAGTGGTTTGCTGTAACAATCTCTGTAGGAGTTCTACTTCCAAATTTCGAAGTTATCGTTCCATTTAAAGGCCATATTATATTTGCATTTTGCTTTACATATTCTATATCCAATTCTTCCTGTGACTTTTCTTCTACAGGAGCTACTTCTTCAGCTCCGCCTATTGCCTCTTGAGTAATATTTCCCCCAGTTTCGTTTACTTCTTCATTATTCATATCTTGATTTTCTTGGTCTTCACTGTCTAATATTTGATTTATCTTTTCTTCTACCCCACTAAAATATTCTTTAGACTTGTCATATAAATTTTGAATACTGATGTCATATGACAAGATTTCTTTCGCGGTATTTAACATTTCAGAGGAAAATAGTTGTTCTGAATTTTTCATCGTATACACCAACAAATAGATTGCTGTGCAAGCTAATATTTGTAGCAGTAACTTTCTAATCATCTTTGCTTTTATCAATGTTATGTTACCATCTGTTTCCATTCTATTACTTGTAGATATATTTGTTTTATTGGCATATTTCCTTCGGTTATATATTTCTTCGGCTCTTTTAATTCTCTCTTCTTGGCTGATTGCTTTTTCCATAAAAACACCTCTTCCTTTGTTTTTATAAATTTATATTCCAAAGGTTGAGGTTTTATTCTTATTTTATATTATACTAAGATAGCCAATGATATGCTTATTATCGTTGTAATCGCTAAGAACGCATTAAGTAGTTTTGATTTTTTATATGATTTTTTTAGTTTGTCAATCTTTCTATCTGATAAATTGTCTTCTATTCTTCTTATATAATTTGTCACTACTACTTCCGCTTCTTTTATCACATATTTTCTGTCTTCTTTTTTTATATTTTCAATTTTTCTTAAATCTTCTAGTTTCATATCTCCTTGTATTATTCCATTTTCTTCCTTATATTTAATAAAATCACTATACTTTATATCCTTAACTTTCTTCTTATCCTTAACAACCATGATAGCTTCATCGATTAAGTTTGATGGAAGATTTTTTAATATTATTACATTTTTCATGTTTGATTTATTCATATGTACCTCCTATATATTTCTTTATATAGGAATTATTTCCATAAAAATATTTTTTATACCTTAGATAAAAATGGAATTATTGTTTCGATTATTTTATATGCAATATTCTCAATTCTTTTTGCCGATATATCCCTTAATTCTGCAACATTGGAAATTATATTGTTATGATTCTTTCCCACAATTCCTCTTATTATGATATCCCCATTTAAAAATTTTCCTTTATTTAAACCTTTGCCAGCACACAAACTAGAATCATCTATTATTATTTTCCCGATATTATTTACACTCCCTAA
>CAMGAZ010000221.1 GCA_946008205.1 uncultured Clostridium sp.
GCATATAAGCAAATAGACCATATGCCATCAAAAGAAGAAATGAAAGACATCGAAAAAAATTTAACCTTTATTGGGATGGTAGGAATGATAGATCCACCAAGAGAAGAAGTAAAAGTTGCTGTAGAAAAGTGTAAATCAGCCGGAATAAAAACAGTAATGATAACAGGAGACCATAAAACAACAGCAGTTGCAATAGCAAAAGAACTAGGAATCTTGGAAGAAGGAGAAGAAGCAATTACAGGCAGTGAGCTAGAAGCAATGTCTCAAGAAGAATTAATACAAAGAGTGGGAAATATCAGAGTATATGCGAGAGTTTCACCAGAACACAAAGTTCGCATAGTAAAAGCATGGCAGGCACATGGCGAGGTTGTAGCGATGACAGGAGATGGTGTTAATGATGCACCAGCACTTAAAACATCAGACATTGGTTGCGCAATGGGAATGGTAGGAACAGATGTTGCAAAAGAAGCGGCAGATGTAATTTTGACAGATGATAATTTTGCGACAGTAGTTTCAGCAGTAGAAGAAGGAAGACGTATATATGATAATATACTAAAAGCTATTCAATTTTTACTATCAAGTAATGTGGGAGAAGTAATTATATTATTCTTAGCAATACTTATAACGCCGTTTCTAGCAAATAAATTTGGCATACCAATAAACTTAATAGAGCCATTATTACCTATTCACATTTTATGGATAAACTTAGTTACAGATTCATTACCAGCATTAGCATTAGCGTTTGATCCAGCGAATAACAATATAATGAAAAGAAAGCCAATAAAATCTACAACTGGAATATTCACAAAGGGAATGACTTGGAGAATTGCTTACCAAGGAATAATGATTGGACTATTATCTTTAGTAGCATTTATTATAGGAATTGCAACTCCAAACCCACCAGTTATAGAAGGATTAACTCTTGAAGAGGTAAGAGTAGAAATAGGTCAAACAATGGCATTTATAGTTCTAGCATTCTCAGAATTAATTCATGTATTTAATATAAGGAACAATAAAGAGTCGATATTTAAAACAGGAATTGGAGGAAACAAGAATTTATTCATAGCAATAGGTGCGTCAGCATTATTAATGATTGTAATACTTGCGGTACCAGCATTAAGAGCAGTATTTAGTATACCTGTATTACCAGTGGATAGAATTATAGAAACAATATTGCTAGTAATTGCTCCAATAATTATTGTGGAATTATTTAAACTTTTAAAAATTAATGGAACAAAAAATGAAAATTGAGTAAAGGGTCGTTTTGATGCCTTATAATAACGATGAAAAATATTACAGGATGTTGTAAATAAAAATAGTATATGATAGAATAAAGAAAAAAAGTTAGAGGTAACAATGTACGATTTAATAAAAATAAGAAAATTAAACAAAAAAAGAATTGTAATATTAGTCATTTTACTAATACTGCTAGTGACTTTAGCAACAATTTCAGGAATAAAGCTAGCAGATTATCATAAATTACAAGAGCAAGCAAAAGAATACCAAAAACAACAAGAAGAAATCGAAAGAGAAGAATTGGAAAAGAAAAGACAGGAAGAAGAAAAAAAACAGGCAGAACTAGAAAAAAGAATAGAACAAACTAGCAGACCACTTTCAGAAGAGGAAAAGGATAGAATACTGCACATATACAGGTCAACTGGTGAAAAGAGAGTTTTTCTAACATTTGATGATGGACCATCTAAAACAGTAACTCCTCTAATATTAGATTTATTAAAAAAAGAAGAGGTAAAAGCAACATTCTTTACTTTAGGAAATAGTGCAAGAAATAATCCGGACATATTGAAAAGAGAGTTTGATGAAGGCCATTATGTGGCAAATCATGGATATTCACATAGATATTCAGAAATATATTCGTCACCAGAAGCAACACTCAATGAATATAATGTTACAGAGCAGGCAATAAAAGATGCATTAGGGAACCAATCTTATAACTCTAGGCTATTTAGATTTCCGGGAGGTTCAAATGGCGGATATTATGATGAGGCAAAACAGAACTCTAAGGCACTATTACGTGAGAATGGAGTGGTGCATTTGGACTGGAATTCACTCAGCGAAGATGCTGCAGGAGCTCATACCAAAGAGGATTTAATGCAAAACGTAATAAATACTATGGGGGATAAAGATTCAGTTGTAATTTTAATGCATGACTCAAGTGACAAAATATTAACATATGAAATGCTATCAGATTTAATAAATTACTTAAAAGAAAAAGGTTATGCATTCAAAAATATATACGATTTATTAGACTAGTAGGAAGGGAATATTTTTTATGTATGATGCTATAATAATAGGAGGTGGACCTGCTGGAATTACAGCAAGTTTATATATAAAACGTGCGAATTTTAACACTTTAGTCATTTCAAATGGAGAAAGTGCCTTAAATAAAGCAAATGAGATAGAAAACTACTATGGTTTTGATAATCCGATTTCAGGAAAGGAACTAGTAGAAAATGGAGAAAAGCAGGCAAAAGCATTAGGCGTAAACATTCTAAAAAAAGAAGTAATAGGAATAAAATATGCAGATAACAATTATTATGAAGTTATTACTGCAAATCAACCACAAAACGAAAAATATATAGCAAAAACTATAGTGATTGCAACTGGTGCAAATAGAAATAGACCTAACATAAAAGGTATTAAAGAATATGAAGGAAAAGGAATAAGTTATTGTGCAATATGTGATGCAGCTTTTTATAGGAACAAAGACGTAGCGGTTTTAGGGAATGGTGAATATGCAATAGGAGAAATAGAAGAACTTTTGCCAGTGGCTAAATCTGTTACGATGCTTACCGACGGAAAAGAATATGTAGAGAATAGAAGCAATAATGAAAAATTAAAAATAAACAATAAAAAAATAAGAGAATTTAGAGGGGACAATAAAATTGAAGAAATAACATTTGAAGATAATTCGACTGAAAAAGTTAACGGCATATTTATAGCACAAGGTACAGCTAGTAGTTTAGATTTTGCAAAAAAGTTAGGAGCAAGAATCGAAGAAAACCATATTATAGTGAATAATGATATGGAAACAACATTACCAAATGTATATGCCGCAGGTGACTGCACAGGAGGAATTTTACAAATATCAAAAGCTGTATATGAAGGTACAAAAGCAGGGCTTTCAATAATAAATAAATTGAGGAGGAAAATATAAATGAGCGAAATAAATTTAACTAGTAAAAATTATGATGAAGAGGTTGTAAAATCTCAAATCCCGGTATTAATAGACTTCTGGGCTACATGGTGTGGACCATGTAGAGCAATGATGCC
>CAMGAZ010000222.1 GCA_946008205.1 uncultured Clostridium sp.
TGGGACCTGGTCCCAATGGTCCCACCTGTCCCTCATTGGTCCATATTTTTTAGAAACAATTTTTCTGTAAATCTTGCAAGGCTTGGATATATTCTTCCTCACTAGGAGCTTTTCCATGCCATTCCACTTTGTTTTCCATAAATGATATTCCTTTGCCTTTTATAGTTTTCGCTATGATGATGCTAGGCATCCCTTTCGTTTGTTTTGCTTTCTCAAATGCGTCTACTAACATTTCTATATCATTTCCATCACATGAGATAACATTAAATCCAAACGCTTCCCACTTGCTTCTTAAACAGTCTAGTCCTTTAACTTCTTCAACAGTTCCATCAATCTGTAAACCATTATAATCTAATATTACACATAAATTATCTAATTTATATTTGTTAGAAGTCATTGCTGCTTCCCAAATTTGTCCTTCTTCTATTTCCCCATCTCCTAGAACGCAATAAATTCTACAGCCAAGATTATTCATTTTAGAAGCTAAAGCCATACCATTTGCAACAGATAACCCTTGCCCAAGAGAACCGGTAGACATATCTACTCCTATAGTTTTCTCCATATCTGGATGTCCTTGCAAGTTTGAATTTAACTTTCTAAACGTTTTTAATTCTGATTTTGCAAAAAAACCTCTTTCTGCTAAAACGGCATAAAGTGCAGCCACTGCATGTCCTTTAGATAGTACTAGTCTGTCTCTTAAATTTGATTTTGCATTTTCCGGGTTTATATTCATTTGATTAAAATATAAAACCGTTAGTATGTCTGCTATAGATAGTGCTCCACCTGGATGTCCAGACTTTGCTTCATATACTTCTTCTATAATACTTTTTCTTACACTATTGGCAATCTTCTTCAATTCATTAATATCCGTAGTTTTCAAAACATCAACCTCCTCTTCATAATGTTTTATTATTTCAAAATAATTTCGTATATATTCTAACATACTTTTTATAAAATGTAATAGCATATAAGAAATTTTTATTATTTATTTGCAAAAAAACTGGTAACATATATTTGTTACCAGTTTTCAATTTAGAGTCGCCAATTTGACACTTTACATTTAATACCTAGTGGTTCAATTTTAGTAATCTTTACTTTAATTCTTTGTCCTCGCTGTATTTTGTCTAATAATTCTTCCGGCCCATTCAATATTCCTGGGATATTCGGTGTTAGTTCTACCCTATATCCATCGAAATTTAGCCTTTCACATGCTCTTACAAAAACTTCTCTATCAATTTCGTAATGATGATACATTTCACTAATTTCTGGATATGCTTCTTTCCTGCTTCCTGAAATTCGAAATGGAAAGCTTTTGTCTTTATGCAAAATTTTCACCTTTAGGATATTGCCGATTCTAAAGAAGTCTCTAAGATCATTCATCCTACTTCTACTGCAATCTGTTATATATACTCTAACTATTACCGTATCAACTTCAACATACAACGCATCGTTATTCACATCGATAACTTTTCCTTGATATGTTTCTCCTTCTTTTATCCGGTTATAGCCCATAGAGTGTCTTTCTTTTATCGAGACAACTAGTTTACCATCTTGCGGTTCTTGCAGTACTCCTTCAAATCCTTCTTTAGCTACCCGCTTAATTCCTCGTGGGACATCCCTACCCCATCTAAAATTTTGCAAGGTTAATTCGCTTGTTGGTACAAAAAAATCTTTTCCGTTGATTTTTCCCCGAATTTCTCTGTGACTCTCGTCCCAAATACAATCTCCAGGTTTCACAAAAATAATATTGTTTTCCACATTCTACCTCCTACCCTTTTATTGGGTAATACACAACGAATATTTTTGTCTTTTGGCTACTCTTGTCAGAAAGATTCATTGTTCTTTCTTCTTATACTTGCATATCACTATGCCTATATGAACATATTAACATAATATCGAAAATAAATCAATAGGTAAAATACCCAAAAAAATAATTGCCATTCAGGCAATTGTTGGTGGAGATGAGGGGATTCGAACCCCTGTCCAATATTCTTTCCATATGCATTTCTCCGAGTGCAGTTTGTTATTCTTGTATTCCCCTAAAATTACATTAACAAACAACCGTAATTTTAAAGTAGCTATTTAAGATACCCTCTACTTCAGTAGCAAAAGTAGTTTTGTTATCCTACTGATTGGCGCCTTATCTAAGACCGTAGGCCTTCCTAGTAAGACGAGCCACCTAAGCTTAGGCAGCGTATGCTAATTCTCTATTATTATCAGCGTTTATTTTTAATCCTGCTTTTTTATAGTGGCCGAAGCAGCCATCCACTACTCGCTATACATATTTCTGGGATATTGTCGAAAGCCAAATACATCCCCATATGTTATTATTATACAACATTTTTTCTATAAAGTCTATTATTTTTCAAATTAGTATTGCACATTTTTTTATTTTATGCTATTATAATAAAGTCAAATAGGGGTATAGTGTCAATGGCTAGCACGATGGTCTCCAAAACCACAAGTCTGAGTTCGAATCTTAGTACCCCTGCCAAGGTGAACTAAGAAATTAGTTCATTTTTTATATTGTTTTGGTTAGTATTTATAAACAAAAGAATGGAGTTTTATATGGAAAAAATTAACGAATTAATTAAAAAATTTTGCACTAAAGAAGTAATTTTATATGTAGTTTTTGGTGTCTTGACAACCATTGTAAATTTATTAGTGACATATATCTTAAATCACTTTTGTAGCGTTAATGGAGCAATATCTAGTGCAATAGGAATTATTGTTGCCATTTTATTAGCTTATTTCACTAATAGAAAAATGGTTTTCGATTCACAAGCGGAAGGCTTTAAAGCCAATCTAAAAGAATTTGGTAAGTTCATTTTAGGAAGAGCCGGCACAATGATTTTAGAAGAAGGTGGAGTAATATTATTTAATACTATTTTAAAATTACCTCTAATGCCAGTAAAAATTGTGCTTACAATATTAGTAATAATATTAAATTTCTTTATAAGTAAGTTCTTTGCTTTTAAAAAGTCTAAATAAATTTTGACTACTAGTATGGATATCAAAAGGAGTTGTTATCTTGTCTAGTAGTTTTTTTAAGTATTCATATTCATATTTCTTATTAATCTTTTTTATGATTATTTTTATTTTTACTATTTTTATTTATTCTAATATATATTCTTTTTATGGTGGCGAATACATCTGGCCTTTGCCTGGCCACACTCGAGTTAGTTCTTATTTTGGTTATAGAGATTCACCAACTTCTGGTGCTTCTACTTATCATTCCGGTATTGACATTCCTGCTCCAGAAGGTACTGATATTTTG
>CAMGAZ010000223.1 GCA_946008205.1 uncultured Clostridium sp.
AGTTATAAGAATAGAGAAGCCGGACACCAACATTTCAATAAATTTAGATGAAGATGATTTAGATGGATTAAACTACTTAACTGGAGAATCGTTAGATTTCGTAAATAAAAAAGCAATGGAAGGAACGATAGAAGCACATGTTGATGGAAATGTACCTAATATATTAATAACAATGCAAGAATTGAACGAAGAAACTATAGGACAATTAATATATTTCTTTGAACTTGCATGCGCAATGTCAGGAAAAATTTTGGGAGTAAACCCATTCAATCAGCCGGGGGTAGAAAAATATAAGAAAAACATGTTCAAATTATTAAGGAAGCCAGGATATTAAATTTAATAAATACTAAACTGTTTTAATACAAATCAACGAATAAAATAAGAATAATCCTATTGACATAATGCAAAAAAAGTTGTATTATAGACATATGTTAATAGAAAGTAGCAATGGGACAAAGTAAAATAAAGGTTACCTGAACAGAGAAAATTAGCCATAGGCTGAGAGCTAACCAAAGGAAAACGTATTTGAAAAACTACCCCACAGATATACTAATTAGAGAAAAGTTAATCTGGCAATCATGCTTGCTATAATTAGAAGTAAGTTAAAAATTAGGATGGAACCGTGTAAAATATTGCACTCCTAAATGCTATCAAAAGCATTTAGGAGTTTTTTAGGTACCAGTAGGGACGGTTCTCAATGGTACAAACTGTCCCCAATGGTCCCATGAAATATCAATTTAAAAAAAATAAGTACCACGAGGGACACTTTGTACCATTGAGAACCGTCCCTACTGGTGCAGAGGAGGATATAATGATTACGATTACTTTAAAAGATGGAAGCAAAAAGGAAGTAGAGAAAGGCAAATCTGTGCTAGATGTAGCAAAGCAAATTAGTGAAGGCTTAGCAAGAGTTGCTATGGCCGGATTAGTCGATGGCAAGGTTGTAGATTTAAGATACAATTTAGAAAAAGACTGCAAATTAGAAATATTAACTTTTGATGACGAAGATGGTAAAAAAGCTTATTGGCATACAACGTCTCACATAATGGCCCAAGCTATTAAAAGATTGTTTGGAGATAAGAATGTGCAACTTGCAATAGGCCCTGCTATAGATGGAGGATTTTACTATGATTTTGATACAGAATATAGATTTTCAGAAGCTGATTTTGAGAAAATTGAAGCTGAAATGAAGAAAATTATAAAGGAAGATTTATCGATAGAAAGATTTCAACTTCCAAGAGCAGAAGCTATTAAGTTAATGAAGGACGCTGGAGAAAATTACAAAGTAGAGTTGATAGAAGATTTACCAGAAGATGAAGTAATTTCTTTCTATAAACAAGGTGAATTCACAGATCTTTGTGCTGGACCTCATTTGATGAGCACAGGAAAAGTTAAATGTGTCAAACTTTTATCTACTTCAGGTGCATACTGGAGAGGAAATGAGAAAAATAAGATGCTTCAAAGAATTTATGCTATATCATTCCCTAAAGCAAGTATGTTAGAGGAACATTTAGCTAAACTTCAAGAAGCAAGAGAGAGAGACCACAGAAAATTAGGAAAAGATTTAGAATTGTTTATGACACATAAACTAGTTGGTTCAGGACTTCCAATGTACTTACCAAATGGAGCAACAGTTAGAAGATTGCTAGAAAGATACATTCAGGATAAAGAAATAAAAATGGGCTATAAACATGTGTACACACCATCACTTGCAAATGTAGAACTATATAAAACATCTGGACATTGGGACCACTATAAAGAGGACATGTTCCCTGTTATGAAAATGGATAACGAGGAATTGGTTTTAAGACCAATGAACTGCCCACATCACATGTTAATATATAAGAGCAAAATGCGTTCATATAAAGACCTACCAATTAGAATTGGAGAGCTTGCTCATGACTTTAGATATGAAGATAGTGGAACAGTTTGCGGAATTGAGAGAGTTCGTGAGATGTGCCAAAATGATGCTCACTTATTTGTAAGACCTGATCAAATAAAAGAAGAAGTTGCAAAGGTCGTACAATTAATACTTGAAGTATACAAAGACTTTGGATTTAAAGATTATAAATTTAGATTGTCTTTAAGAGATAAAAATGACAAGCACAAATACTTTGATGATGATGAAATGTGGGACAAGGCAGAAAGCCAATTAAGGGAGATATTAACAGAACTAGGATTGGATTTCTATGAAGCAGAAGGAGAAGCAGCTTTCTACGGACCAAAACTAGATGTTCAATTAAAATCTGCCATAGGACATGATGTTACAGTATCAACTTGCCAATTAGATTTCTTATTGCCACAAAGATTTGAACTAGAATACATTGGAGAAGATGGAAAAGCCCACAGACCAGTAGTAATTCACAGAGCAATATTAGGTACACTAGACAGATTTATGGCTTTCTTAACAGAAGAAACAAAAGGAGCTTTCCCAACATGGCTTGCTCCAATGCAAGTAAAAGTACTACCAATATCAGATAAACATTTAGAATATGCTAAAAAAGTAGAGCAAGCATTACTTGAAAAAGGAATAAGAGTAGAAATTGATGATAGATCTGAGAAAATTGGATATAAAATCCGTGAAGCACAACTTCAAAAAGTTCCTTACATGCTAGTTGTTGGAGATAAAGAGCAAGAAACTGGAAAAGTTGGAGTTCGTAATAGAAAAGATGGGGATATAGGTGCAATGAAGTTAGAAGACTTCGTAAATAAAATAGACGAAGAAGTTAAAACATTTGCAAAATAGCAAAACAATTAAACCTGATTGTAATAAAATACAATCAGGTGCTTTTTTTCTTTTACTATGGAAATATAGAATATCTTGTGATATACTAATAAACGAATTTTAGATATAAAAACTATATCATGAAAATTTGGAGGAGAGCACATGCCAAGAAAAATAGTAAAGGGAACGACTGAAAACTTAAATATGCTAAGAGATAAAGTAAATTATATAGGTTTTGAATTAGAAAAGGTTCCAGAATTCTTAAAAGAATTTGAACCTCTTAATTATCGAGTACCAAAGGTATATGATGAGACTACTTATAAAGTATATAAATATGTAAAAATAAAAGATATAGAAATATTAATTACACCTAAAGACAGATTAGACGAATTATCAGAAAGATACAAGTTGGCGAGTCCATTATTTACGTACATGAAGCCGGAAACAAATGAAGACATAGAAAAATATGCATATTTTTTAAAAATGATTAATCAGACAAGAAAATCTGATATTGAAAATATAGAAAAAGAGCAAAAATAATTTGAAAGAT
>CAMGAZ010000224.1 GCA_946008205.1 uncultured Clostridium sp.
CGTTAGGTTTATTTAGAACAGTTTTAGAGCGGTGGCCAAAAGGTATTTATGATTTACCTTTGATTGAAAAGCTACCTTATATTGATTTAGACCAGGAACAACCTACTATTCTTGAAGAAGAATCTATCTTAAATCACTTATACGCACCCAACTCTGTCATTCCTTCTTCACGCATTCAATTAAAATTTCATAATGATTAACCACTACTATGAGCTGTAGTCTGAGAATACTGATTAGCAAATTTTTTACAAGATAAACCATTCAAAGAGTAACTAATTAATGTATTATAATAGATTTGATTCAGTGTATTGGTAGTGCGCCCAAGTAATTAAAAGGCGTCTATACTACCAATTGAAAGAACATCCCTTAAATGAGGGATGCTCTTTTCATCTATAAACATGACCTTTCAAGAAACTAGATACCGATTATCCCAATCTAAATTAAACCTTGAGAAATAAAAAACAGCTCATATGAGGCTGTTTTCTTGTATTAACTAAGCAAGACCATATTTGTGCTGCATTTTTGCATCATATTTCAAATCGCTAATAATAGCTGCTTCATATGCTTTTCTGCGCTTAGCACTCTTAAGTTTTCGACTTTCATATTTAACAGAGTATTTGACGTCATTTTCTTTTGAGTAAACATAATTATTCTTTTGATAATTAATATAACCATTATCTAAAAACTTGTGACCTTCTCCACTTTTAACATATTTTTTTAAATCAGAGTATTTTATTAAGGTACCACCTGTTGCACCATGATTTGTGAAAATAATTGGAACATATTCAGTACCAAACAATTCTACTGGATCATGATGACTAGGAATAAGAATTGTTTGTTTAGCAGGTATATCAACGATACCTTCTGATAAAACCATACCTTCATAGCCATCATTACTAATTAAGCTATTTTCAGTTCCAACGTCATAGGTGGGAATTGATTTAGTTACATAGCCAATTTTTGGTTGTTCATTGTTTTTAAATCGTGATAGCCATGATAAGCCATTTCATATTGACTCGCATCACCTATGAAATAAAAATGAACACCGTTTACAGTTGCTGTTCCTGAGACAAGAATTTTACCGCCTGTTTGTACTGCATCATAAGCACTAAATGCTTGTGACCAATGCATATCTGTATTGTCCCAAGCATTGCGTACATACGCTTTTTATACCAATGAAATTTGATATTATTATGTCCTTTTAACTTATATGGGTTTGGTACAGTGTTCCATTCTGCAGTTTTTTGTAAATATTCATCGATTGGCATCATTTCTGTATCACGATCGGTTTTAATATGTTTACCTTCGAGCAACTTGAAATCTGTTGCTGTTACGGGTGCTACAGTTGCATTAGTTTGAACTAATGTAACATTTTGGTTACTTACAACATCTCCTGTGCCTATGGCTAACATTAAGCCGGTACTGATTTATGCTAAATGTTTTATTATTTTGTTATCTCCCATTTTTAGCTCCTTATTACTTCTTACATTTTATAAATTAATTATAGACTTAAAAACACTTTAACTTGTTATCTCTATTTAAAGTATAAATTAAGATAGTTACTGATGATACTTGTTTTTAAGTAAAAAAAGAGGTTAATATATCAGCGTTAAAATGATATAGATACATTAACTTCTTTATGCTTTTAGAAAAATCTATTTTCACTTTTGGGTTTCAATTTGACCATTAAAATTATTTTTATCCCCAATACGAGATTTTAATTTCAACTGATTAAGGACTTCTTTATTTATTTTGCCAGTAATAACCATATCTTTTGTATAAAATCTTAGCCGATTAAATAAAGGTGCAACATCGATATATTCATTACCATTATTGTCTCTAGAATGTATTTCTTCAATAATGTTTCCCCAATTTCTTAATAGGTTAAATATTTTATCGTTTTCATTGTCTTCATAACCAGGAAGTTCATCTATATGAGATATAGTGAATGTTTCGCTATTTGACGAACTAACATTTTCGTAAATAGCCTTAAATAAGCTATTCTCGAATGATTTGAATCGATTACTAATATCATTATTGGATGTATTTAATTGCTTCATTTTTCTTTCCTTACGTTAAAAATAGAATGTTTTTTATTCTTAATTGATAACTTCATCATTTTTAATCAAAGTATATCAAACATAAAATATTTGATCAGAGATGCTCAGAAAATAAAAGTATTCTAAAAAACTACTGATTTTGTAATATTTTATTTCTTAGCATTTTATACAGGATTGTTATTACCCCCTTTAGAAAATTATTTATTTTTATAAAGTCTAATTAGCCAATGATATTGAGGGATGCGAGACTGTAAAATAGTTTGTGTAAGGATGAATGATTCCTTAAATTTATTTCTTTAAACATTAGAACAAGGAGTTCCTTTCTCGTATGATTGGTTTGAACAAAAAACACATACAGAAAGAAGAACTCCTTCATGAATGATTTTACCAAAGATTTTGCTCAAGCTCTATTCAATCCAGACAAAATAAATGATTTATTGCGCAAAGAGCTACAACAGGCTGTTAATAACTTGTTAGAAGCTGAATTGACTGCATTTCTGGGCTATGATCCCTATGCCAGAAATGGCTGGAATACTGGCAACTCTAGAAATGGTGCTTATTTCCGCAAAGTTGATACGCAATTTGGCCCAATTGAAGTGCAAGTGCCTCGGGATCGCAACGGTCAATTTCATCAGCACACGCTGCCTGACTACAAGCAGCACTCGGATATCTTGGAAAGCATGATTATCAAGCTTTACTCCAAGGGCGTGACCACCAGGGAAATAGCCGATCTAATTGAAAAGATGTATGGCAGCCATTACAGTCCAGCTCAGGTATCAAATATTTCCAAGCAGATGATTCCAAAGGTTGAGGCTTACCACAAACGCAAGCTAAGCGACAAGTTTTTCTGCGTCTATTTGGATGCGACATACCTTCCTTTGCGCCGAGAAACATTTGAGCGTGAAGCAGTCTATATTGTCATTGGCATCAAGCCTAATGGGCACAAGGAGGTCATTGACTACTGCATTGCGCCTAGCGAGAACATTGAAGTCTGGACAGATATGCTTCAAAACATGAAATCCCGAGGCTTAAAGCAAGTTGAGCTTTTTCTTTCTGATGGTGTTGTTGGCATGAAAACAGCCTTGGCCAGGACTTATCCTAAAGCTCATTTTCAACGCTGTTTGGTTCATGTCATGCGCAATATCTGCGCTAAAGTACGCGTCGACGATCGTGAAAAGATCATGAACGAATTCAAACAGGTGCATCA